>JAEZUG010000018.1 GCA_023421135.1 Candidatus Cloacimonadota bacterium
AAACTGAACTGGTCGATCGCGAGAACCGGACGGATAGCGATAAACTCAAGGAGATCTTTGATAAAGCTCTTAATCCGGAGATTGAAGCATCCTTCAGTGAAGAAAGCCTGAAGGAATTCTTCAAAAAGCATCCTGCTGCTGCCACGGTGTTCCCGGCGTTTCAGCGTCAGGAAGATGGCAGCACCAAGATCAAGCCCTACGACATCCCGGCGGAGAAACGTGAAGAACTGGGTGAAGCTACTATGAAAGAACTCTGGGAGCACATCTACACTGATCTGAAAGTAGAGGTGAAGAGCCTTAAAACCAAGGATATTCCGGCTATGATCGTCTTCAACGAGCATATGCGCCGTTGGCACGACATGGAGATGATGAACCGCCGTGAAAGTGGCGATATGTTGAAATTCCACACTTTGATTGTAAACCAGGAAAGCCCTGTGGTGCAGAAGATTAGAGATCTGGCAGCAGAGGGAAAGAATGAGGAAGTGAATACTTTGTGCAGCTATCTGCACGACCTGTCACTTTTGGAACAGAAGTCCTTTAGCGGAAAGGAACTTAAGGCCTTCGTGGAGAAAGCCAACCGGATTCTGCAGTATATAAACTAAGCGATAAAGGTGGAAGCGATCATCATCTGAATTTCGGCGATGATCTTATTTACCGAATGAGCGATCAAATCCATTGATCTGAGGAGCTCCAGCCGCTGACAATGCGTTTGGAGCTCTTCTTTTGTGAAGACTTTATCCAACAGATCACAAACATAGAGCAGAGAAATTAACACAATGTCCTTTTGCTCAGGAGCTTCTCCCTGGAGGACAACGTCTTTGATTCTTCCCAGTATTTCCTGCTCTTCCTTGTTGTTGACCACTGGATACCTACGATGATGGAAGAGCCAAAACACCTTCTCCTCCTTAGCTTCCACCACACCTTTTTGTTTCAGGCTTTCCAGCAGTTTGTCCCGGAGATTGGGTATCGCATTATAAACTGTCCTGATCAATTCAGCAGTGTCGCAGGAATTATCCGGAGCAGCCAGAAGATGCAGGATCTCGTCCAGAATCACATCTCCGGTAGCTTCATCAGAGCTGATAAAGAGGTTCTGCTGATCCACATCAATCCGTTCCAGAATTGCCAGATTCATGAATAGGGCGCCCACCAGGGCAAGATTGAAATTAACATCGGTCATTCTGTAGAAGCTGCCGGTTTGATCATCCAGAGCCAGTAGTATAAGGTCTTCAGCCAAGTTTAGCATGGTTCTCTCCTCTTCTTTCATACAGGTTAAAGCTTAGATCGTAGCCTGAGCTTGTCAATAGAGTCTCATAGCTGGTCAAGAGCCATTCATCTTCATTGAATTGCGGGAAATAGGTGTCGCCTTCAAACTCATGATCGATCCGGGTGATATACATCTTATGCACCAGAGGAAGGAACTGGGCGAAGATTTGTGCTCCACCAATCACGAAGTTTTCATGAGGGCATTGTTGTGAGATTAGCCAGGAATCCAGCTCTGCCATGCTGTGCAGAACGATCACTCCCGGGTAACTGAAGCTGGGATCTGTTGTCAGAACAATGTTAGTTCTTTGATCCAGGGTTTTGCCCAGAGAAATCCAGGTCTTACGTCCCATGATCACATTTTGGTTCAGAGTTTTGTCCCTGAAATAGGCTAGATCCTCCGGGATGCGCCAGGGCAGCCGGTTACTGGCACCAATCAGGTGCTTACGATCCATGGCTACGATGATGGAATAATCCGGCATCAGAACTTCCCTGCTGAGAAGAAGGTCTTCACTTTTGGCATGTTGGATTCTTTGGCTTCCTGGAGACTGCCTTGAAAAATCAGCTTACCGCTATCCAAAAAGATTATACGGTCTGCTATCCTGTGGATGGATGCTAACTCATGTGTAACAATCAGCATGGTCATCTTCAACTGATTCTTGAGGTCAAGGAGCAGTTCATCCAGGGTGGCGGAAGTCTGGGGATCAAGCCCGGCAGAGGGTTCATCGCAAAAGAGGATCAGGGGATCCATGATGATTGCACGCGCCAAGGCTGCTCTCTTCTTCATTCCTCCAGATAGCTCCGAGGGAAGCAGGTTGATGGCATGATCTAGGTGCACCAGCGAGAGCTTGACCCTTACCATCTTCTCAATGATGGATTTGCTGAGCTTCGTGTGCTGCTCCAGTGGGATGGCGATGTTTTCATGGATTGGAATGGAATTTATCAGGGCTCCATTCTGGAACAGAACTCCTGTCTTGAGCAGTATCTTATTGAATTCCCTCTCTTCCATAGTCAGAACTTCCTCGCCCCAGTACTTTACAGAACCGGATTTGGCAGGTTCCAGACGCAGAATGTTGCGCAGCAGAGTAGTCTTTCCACAGCCACTGGTACCCAGGATTACAGTCACCTGGTTGGCTGGTATATCCACGTTTATATCCGTAAGTATCTGATGCTCGCCATAAGCAGCATCCAGGCCTCTTACTTCAATCACGGATTCTCTTTTCATAGATATAACAAGCTGAATATAGCGTCTATTACAATTACAGAGAATATGGAGGTCACGACAGCCATAGTGGTGGCTTTGCCCACACCCTCTGCCCCACCTCGCACCTGGAATCCATAATGAGAACCAATCACCACTATCACCCAAGCAAAGACTGTGCTCTTGATGTAGGTGATAACTATATCTCTGAAAGCGAGAATATTGAGCGCCCTGGTCAGGAAGACAACCGGACTGAGCTCCAACATACCCAGACCAATAATTGCACCCCCTATCATAGCAAAGAGGATAGAAAAGAAGACTAGGATCGGCATGACTATCGTGATGCCATGCATCTTGGGTACGATAGTATAGCGCAGAGGATTCAGAGCCATGGCCTTGAGAGCATCCAGCTCTTCGGTAACCTTCATGGTGGCAACCTCGGAGGCTATGGAGCTTCCGCTTCTTCCAGCCACGATAATGGCGGTGACCAGGGAGGCCATTTCCCGCACCATGGTTATCGAGAGTAGATCAGGAAGAAAGACATTGGCTCCAAAGGTCTTGAGCTGCAGACCTGATTGCAGAGAAAGAATGAAGCCTATAATGAAAGAAAGCAAAGCTACGATTGGAAAGGCTGCTGCACCCAATTGATAGGCCGCAATACTCAAGGAACCCTTGCGAGCGCTGCTGTGATCCCATATCCCGATAACTGACCAATAGGCTAGCTCGGATGCCAGTATCAATACCTCCCGGAAGGAAGACAGGCTATCTATCAAGCTTTGTCCGAAAGACTCAAAGAAACCCGGCTGGCGTGGCTTATCCTGGATTGGGACACTCGAAGAGCTGAATGTCTCGATGATCTGTTGCTGAAGCTCACTTGCTCCTTCAATCAATACAAGCTTGGTTCCTTTCGAGATAGTTTCCTGCAGTTCATCCAGAAAGGCCACTCCGGCAGAATCGAGCTCTGTGAGCCCGGAGATATTTATGGAGCTGGTCTCAGAATTCTTGAGTTCCTTCTTCAATCCATTGTAGATGGACGGGATGTGGCTTGAAGTGAGCTCACCACTCAGGTAAAGGCCGTTATGCTTCTTTTGATATTCCAGCATCGTCTAGTAGAACAGTGAAAGCCTTAAGAAAGAGCTATAGTCGTATAATACATAGTCGTTGTTAGCTGCATCATAACGGATATTTGCCTTCAGATCCAGGGAAATGTTTCTGAAGAGGCGGATATTGAGCCGGTTATCACTCTCGTACTTCACCTTATTATCTCTATCCCCTATCATCGGGAAGAGAACATCAAACGAGGAGTTGATGCTAAACAAACCAAAAAGATTCAAGGCAGAGAGGATGAAGGTGCTCTCGATACCCGTGGCGATGTTGTCGTCATCTTCTCTATAGATATCGTATTCCAGAGTATCGTTTAGAGCATAACTGACCCTATCAAAGGTAAATGAACGCCTGTTCAAGTCTTGCTGCCAGCCATATCCACCCCGGATACTCATTGATACCTTGGGACTGAGCACAAAGCGGTAGGTAACGCCCAAGCCTTCTTTGAGACGCAGAGGAAACAAAGCTATTCTGGAGCGCATAGTTGACTGCTCCTGGCTTACAGAGAGTGTATCGCCATCCCGGTCAATCATCACAATATTCCTGGGGTTAGTGAAGTTCAGGATCTCATCAAAGAGATGCGAATTTAAGTCTGCTCTCCCATAGAAGCCGAAGTTTCGCAGGAGACGGTCATGCCTGAATGGAGTGAACAGGACAGTATTCTTCAGGCTCAGACCATCCATAGAGATACGGAAATCATTTCCTGTGCTGAGGTTCATTCCCAAGTCATAGAGACTTCTGAGGTTATACTCAAAAGAGTCTTGCTTCAGATTGATGTTGTTATCAAATTGAGCATTAAGCGTGAAGCTGGTGGTGGGGTCTTCCTGAGCAGTGGAGTTCTTTTGGCTGAGGCTGATATTAGTATGAACAGCGCCGCGATGAATGCTGCTGCTCTTGCCGAGGATGCCATCCTCGTTCAAAACTCCCGCGCCC
Source organism: Candidatus Cloacimonadota bacterium (assembly GCA_023421135.1). Classification (GTDB taxonomy): domain Bacteria; phylum Cloacimonadota; class Cloacimonadia; order Cloacimonadales; family Cloacimonadaceae; genus PHBP01. Next base: position 4,499 of record JAEZUG010000018.1, read on the forward strand.
ACCATGAAGTTCCTCTCGCCTGCTGGATTCACCACGATAGTAAGGACCTGGCTTTGCCCTTGATATAGCTTCAGGGTTGTGAAGTCCTTGAGATCTGTCCAGGAACCTCCGCCCAGCTTGATCATATAGTGCCCGGCAGGCAGGATCCAGGTCTTGTCCAGCTCTCCAATGGATTCATCATCCAGGCTGAAACCCTGAGAATAGAGCTCGTATGCCAGCTCATCTTCATCCCTAGTGAAGATATCATAACCCATGCGAACCCTGTTTCTGCCTTCGTCTATAATGACTACTCTCAATTCAGACCAGTAGGAATTATCCACCACGGTTCTCATCCTGGCCCGTATATTGACAGGTATGCTGATATCCTGGTTTTCCCCAACCACTATTGTGTATTCACCCACTTCTAACTGTACAGGTTGCCCAATAAGGGCATTCATACGTTCCACAAGTGTGTGCTCAGGATCATATTTATAGATAGTGTAGTAATATTCTGGATGCTCACCTGTGCTCAGGTTCAGCATCAGTTCTCCCATTTCAGGAGCTTCGGACTCAGTTTCCAAAGCCTCATAATAGAAACGGGCAGCAGGACTGGAAGAACGAGTGCCAGCTCCTGTGATAAGATCTCTGCCTTCAAACATCATTATTGTGCGGGCAGCAAAGATATCCGTCTCTTGCATGATCATCTCATTGAAGACCTGAACCAAATATACGACACTGTTATCGGCCAAAGCACGGCTGGTTTCCGCCTTATGAGTCAGCAGTATTCTCTGGGTTGCACTATCCTTCAGATAGAACTCCATGGATAGATATGCTGTGGGGCGGGTTCCTTCCCTCTTTTCCAGATTGAGAATGCTGGTTTCCAGATAGTGGCTGGGATTTTGCACACCGATATCCCTGTCTGTTTTACTAAAGATACTATAGGCCCGCAAGCGCTGTGTGATCAGGCTTGGCACAGCATCAGACAACCTGGTAGCCCAGAGATCATTTTGCAGATACCTGATCCTGAAGTTGTTTTCCTTCACCACAATCTGATTTCGGCTATATGCCCTGGACACTGTTGTATCCCAGACCTCCAGTGCTTCTGCCTTGGGAGTCCTCTGCTTCAGGTTCTCGCGTTCAGTAGCCTTCAGGTAATCCAACACATAATAGTTCGTTTCCACTCTGGCTACTCTGCCAAAGCAACCTGTCAGCATCAGCATCAGCAGGATCAGTGTATAGGGGATAAAATGCTTAATCTTCTTTATCATAGGACTAATTTCCTCTCAAAAGGATCGAAGGAGTATCCGAGATCTGTCTGGAGAAGTCATTCAGGTTTTCAGATGCCTCCCGCAGCGATTCCAATGTCTCAAAGATGTTTGACCGGCTGCGAATGAGTGTCCTGTCCAGGTTGCTGATCAGGCTTCCTGCCCGGTTTATGGTTAAAGTTAGTTCAGACAAGAGGTCTCTGGTCTCCATATCGTTGAGTTTGTTGGAAAGCACTGCCACATTACTGATTATACGGTCAAAATCTTCAGACATCAGAAGCTGATTCACCCGCTCCAGGGAGCTGTTTATACTACCGCTGAGGGTGGCAATATCCCGTGTGGTGCTGAGAATAAGCTCATCACTATGGGTCCCCAGATTGTTCACCTGAGTGCGTGTATCCGCCAGCAGCAGACTGGTTTGACTGGTGATCTCATCGATGCTGGCATTGAGGTTCAGGGTGAGGCTCTCCACGTCTCTGGTAAGGCTTCGTGTAAGCTCCTCAATACTGGCTCGGGTGGTTAGACTGATGCTATCCAAAGCTGTGGCTGCAGAGCCGGAAATGGTCTCTATGGACTGTGTGGAGGAACTGGTCAGCTCGTTCATACTCAGGCTAAGTTGATCGGCCAATTGCCCAAACTTTGTGCTGGCTTCACCGGTAATCTCTGCAGCATTCTCCGATATAGTAGTGATGGATGTGATGGTTTGAGTGAGATTCTGCCTCGTATCCCGGATCAGGAGGCTGGTTTGATTCAGGATCTCTGCCAGGTTCCTGCGGTTCTCTTCGTTGGTCATATTACTGAGGTTCTCAGTAAGCTCATCAATCTTATCAGCAATGGAACCGGCCTTGTCTGAGATACTATCCAGCATGGTTGTCCCGGCTTTGATATATCCACCCTGCTTCAGCATGGCAGAGGCATTGGTCCCACCTTTGAGCTCCACTGCCTTCACACCGGTGATTCCCACGAATATCAGCACAGCCTCTGTATCTTCTTTTATGGGAGTGCCTTTATCCAAAGAAAGTGTGAGGATGATCTTGGTAATGTCTTTGGGATTAATCTTGATAGCTTCAACTCTACCCACCATAATGCCATTGTAACGAACCTCCCCGCCCACCTGCAAGCCGGATACGGAGAAATTCTCGAACTCCACATAGTAGATATCCCGTTTATCCAGAAGCTTATCTCCTGCCACCGCAATCACAAAGATCAAGCCCAGTATCAGGCCGATGCTCAGAAAAACCCCGAGCCGGATCTTTACCGCTCGACTAACCATATCCAAGCTCCACTACAGATTGATCTGTCCACTAATGACTCCTTTCTTGATAACGCTGGGCGTTCCGGCTTTGACCTGAACCTTCCCTTCGCAAACTACTTCATCCTCAAAACTTATGTCTCCCTCCAGCTTGAGCTCTGAACATGCCACCAAAGACGGCACACCCTTGGCAAAACGAGCTTTCAACTGCTCAATCTTGCCATAATAGACTTCATCCAGTTCCAGCTTGGGAACGGCTGTCACATTGCGCTTGAGCACTATCTGATACTGGTCGTTCAGTTCATAGAGATCAGACCAGATAGCCAGCAGATCACTGGTTTTCTTCACCGGAGCAAAACGGGATCTTGGAACTACCAAGGCCTTGGATTTACTGAACACGCTGATCGCCGAGCCCATGGCTGTCTCCAATTGAAACACCGGCGTGCCATCCACTACCTTCGGATTCACGATCAGGGGCAGCAGCATCACCCCATCTCCGGAGATAAGCTGCCACTGCAGAGCCTTGAGATCTATCCACAGATTGTTGGTATTGAAATATCTATAATAACTGATATTCTGAAACTGCTCCAAATCTTCCGGAGGACACTGGGCAATCTCTCTCAACATCAATTGCCCGCTCTTGTCTTCGCAGAGATGCCCACCCTTTCTGTCGTTCACGCTCCGGTCGCAGACTTCCATCACAAAGCTGAGATCATGTTTCTCCATGTAGGCAGGAATAGCGGTATCGACTGTGGCGCCCAGATTGTCTGAATTGGACACAAAAGCATATCTATAACCCTGATCAATCAGTCTGTCCAGCAGATGATCCTTGGCAATGGAGGCAAAGAGATCACCATGCCCCGGGGGATTCCAGCATTTATCTTTATCAGCAGATTCATAGGGCTGCAGATCGTCCTGACGAATCCTGGGAAACTTGTTTTGCACAAAGGAGATCGGGATGTCCTGTTTACTCAGATCAGGATACTTGCTCAGATACTTCAGCGTATCCTCTTGGGTTACATAGCTATTCATCAGAAGCAGTAAAACGTCGTAGCCGCTCTGAGCCCTCAGGGTGAGCACCTGCCTGGAGATGATATCCAGAAAGTTCATATTCCCCTTGACCGGGAGCAGGGATTTGGCCTGAGACAAGCCCATAGAAGTTCCCAGCCCACCATTGAGCTTGATCACCACCACCTTTTTCAGGATATCAGTTCGGGCATAGTCTTTGATCTGGTTGTAATCCACCAGATTGTCTGCAGAAGGAGGCCTCACCTCGGAGGCGGGAATCATCCCCTTCTCTCCGGCCGCGAAGCTATCATAATAAGAGCCAAAAGTGCGGATCAGGGCTTCATCGAGGCCTTCTGCCTTCATTACCTTATTAAACTGATTCTGCATACCATTCCTCATCAAAATATGGTCTTGAGCCAATCTTCATCGATAGGTTCCGGGATAGTGATGTGTCCTTCGCTATCATGCTTTTGATTCCATTCTTGCACGGTTTGGACGGCATTGGTGTTTCTTGCCCAGTTACGGCGTGCCACACCGCCCATCACATCCCAGGACAAAGCTGAACGCACCACATTATCCATGCGCTCGCTGCCATCCAAAACGATTCCGTTACCACCATTGATGGAGCGTCCGATCCCCACTCCTCCCCCATTGGAGAGAACCACAAGGCTCATGCCGCGTGCCACATTACCAGCAAAACAATGGGTTGCCATATCCGCCATGAGATTGGAACCATCCTTGATATTGGCAGTTTCACGGAAGGGAGAGTCCGTGCCGGAAACGTCGTGATGATCCCGACCCAGCATCACTGGGCCGATCTCACCCTTGCGAATCATCTCGTTAAACTTCAAGGCTATCCTCACCCTGCCTTCTTCATCGGCATAGAGGATGCGAGCTTTGGTTCCCACCACCAGCCGATTTTCTTCGGCAGAGCTGATCCAATGATAATTATCCCTATCCATAGCATTACGATTCGGATCTATCAAAGCTTTGGCAGCCATATCAGTCTTGTGCAAATCCGCATCTTTCCCGGAGAGACAAACCCAGCGGAAGGGACCATAACCATAGTCAAAACAGAGCGGTCCCATGATATCTTCCACGTAGGAAGGCCAGATAAAGCCATCATTGGTGTTGATGCCATTAGTGGCAATCTCCGGCACTCCGGCATCAAAGATGGAAGCCATGAAGCTATTGCCATAGTCCCAGAAATAGGAGCCCTTACTTGTGAGGCTCTTGATCACCCGGTAGTGACGTTTTAGAGATTCATCCACTCTGGCTTTAAAGGTGGGCAGATCAGCGGCGATAAGCTCCCTGCCTTGTTCAAAACTGAGCCCGGCAGGAGTGTATCCACCCTCATAAACAGCGTGGCAGGAAGTCTGATCCGAGATCAGTTCCGCCTTGATATCGTGCTGATCCACATACTCCAAAAGATCAACCACATTGCCATGATAGGCTATCGAAACCGCTTTGCCGCTCTTCCGGTAGTCATCCACCCAAGCGAAGATCTCTTCCAGATTGCTGGAGACTCTTGCCACCCAGCCCTGGCTGTGCCGAGTCTGTATGCGGCTGTAATCCACTTCTGCGATAATGCCGATACCCCCGGCAATTTCCACGGCTTTGGATTGAGCGCCGCTCATCCCGCCCAAACCACTGGAGATAAAGAGAACTCCACTCAAATCTTTATCCTGAGCGATTCCCAGGTATTTCCTACCGGCATTCAGAAGAGTGATATAGGTGCCGTGAACTATGCCCTGAGGTCCGATATACATCCAGCCCCCAGCAGTCATCTGCCCATAGTTTGCCACACCCAGAGCAGTCAGACGCTTAAAATCATCCGGATTATCCCACTTTCCTACCACTAATCCATTGGTGGAAATCACCCGGGGTGCTTCAGGACGGGAGGGGAACAAGCCAAGTGGATGCCCGGAAGAAACCACCAGGGTCTGATCATCCCGGATCACGCTTAAGTATTGCATGATAAGTCTGTATTGCATCCAGTTCTGGCAAACCTGCCCAGTCTCTCCGTAAGTGACCAGTTCATAGGGGTACAAGGCAATATCAAAATCCAGGTTGTTATCGATCATCACCTGCAAAGCCCGTCCGGCTGTGGTGCCTTCATACTCATCTATCGGCTTGCCGTAGATTCTTCCCTGAGGACGGAACCTGTATCCATAGATGCGTCCCATGGTCTTTAGTTCCTGCATAAATTCTGGAGCCAGCTTCTCGTGCAGCTCTTGAGGGATGTAGCGCAAGGCGTTTTTGACCGCCTGCACCATTTCGGAGGGGGAAAGATTCAGCCCTCTGTCCGGGGCTCTGCGGATACCGGGTTCAAAGACGGGATCTTGAGGCAGTACTCTCGTGATTCCAAAACTCTTCTTCTCAGACATTTTCTATTCCTTTAATAAATCATTTATTAGATCACAAACTCTTTCGTTCAGATCCCTAATAGAACGCTCTTCTGCAGTCTAAAAAAGGGCTGTGATTGTGTCAAGTGCAAAGTCCGGATAATGTTTCCACCCTGGAATCCATTTTCAGACACTGCCTAACTAAGATCACCCTTGATACTCTTAATGGGCAAGTCCTGCCTCACACAATCACTACCCCTCTGTAGAAATAACCATCAGTAGAAAGCCCCCTCTACTATTTATAAGGGGACACTTTCCCGTTTGAAGTGACACTTTTCTGTGGAATCTTTTCCTCAAGTACGTAATGCATATTTATGTAGTGCTTTATAGACCCCAACTTTTTTCTTGTTACAGCCCAGACTCCGGCATTCTAGTCAGACTTTGTAAGTATGCCCACCAACTCTATCTTTTACCTCTCCTTCCGATATTCCATTACGAATCCTCTCAATCTTCAAGTCCTCGATACCACAATTGTATTTATATGCATCATCAGATCCAGAGATTAATATAGCATCCTTACGGCAGTCGGCCTTCGACATCGTTGTGCTGGTGGAATCGGCTCGAATGAGGAACCTCAATGTAGTCAAGTGTGATCCTGCTCCCTTGAAACTGATATTGGAGTGCATAATAATCTGATCGCTGAAGTTGTAGATGCCAGGTGGGATGTAGATCTGTGTATGAACTAGTACCGAGTCAACATTAGTATTGATCCATTTGATCAATTTGTTAAAAGTTAGCGAATTATCAAATCCTTCACCTGATTGAGCTTCGGGGATTGGAACGTATACTCCTCCGAAATCGTAAGTTACGTCGTCCGGTATTTCTAGTACATTTATTGTCACCAATGAATCTATAATGGCATTTGATCCTGCAGATATCCAGGATGAATAAACAATAGCAGGAAAGACTCCTGGAACAGGAGGTGTATCCTCTCCATCAATAACAATGTCACTTTCGGTTTGAAACTCACTATCTATAATAAAGCCATGTAAACTTAAAGGTATTACAAGAACAAGGTATACAAAAATTCCAATAAGCACTCTATTCATTGATCGACCTTCACCTTTCCGAAATATCGGCATAGAAGTACACTTTAGAGCCATCCCAGGTGGGTGCAAGCATCATAACGCTGTAAATGTCGACATCGTGAGCTGTAAGCTTGTTGCTTTCAACTGTATCAAGATCCCTGACCCATAATTCTGTTGGACTTCCCGGACTGACATAAAACAACTTACTGACAGAATTGCACAATTTTGCCAGGAAATAGTAGGGACTATACTCTATTATTGGATAACTGGTTCCACTGGCGCTAGATTTATCAAAGACACGTATAAAGTAGTTGTTGTAAGTCGGATTGGATTTATGGACAATATAGCGTTGATCATACGATACTGAGAACATTGTATAGGGTGAAGTACTTCCACCTATAGTATCTACAACACTTCTTTCGCTGCCATCAAGCCTGGAGCGAAACACTCCAGCTTTTTCATAGTAAACATAGTCTTCCACCTCGGAGTAGAAGGCATTGACTGATACTGAGTCAGGACTCGGGATTATGCCAGACTTTCCAGTATTCAAATTCAACCAATACATATATTCTGGATAACTTATGGGTAGCCCTAATTTCCTCGATGAGTAGGTGATATAGTTCCCCAAGTCCGACACAATCGGATTTCTCAGGGATCTTACGCTCTCGGATGTGAGTTGCCTTGATTGCATTGTATTCAGGTCAAGTTCATGAATGTTCTTGTCCCTTGAGGCAAAATAGAGCTTGCTGCCATCAGGAGACTGAGACAACCTGGCCGGCTGTTGCTGGAGAGTGTAGATGTTATCAGTTATGCTAACCGGGCGGATGGTATCCGTCTCCGATATCCACAGCTTTTCACCATAGAAGATGATCCGATTGTCTTTGGTCATGTATATATCCCAAAATCCGGTGGTGCCGAAGTTTAAGTCCACTTTCTTAATCTTTCTGAATCCCGTTCCATCGGCATTGATGCTGCAAAGCCAGGGCTCAGGACGTGGATAGCTGGGTTCTGTAGGCCAACAGGATCCCAATAATAGCGCCAGACCCATTAACACTGCAATGTATGAACATCTTTTCATCTCTTCCACCTACCTGTCTGCTTCGTTATAGTTACAGATTTGAAACTTAATTTGCTTCATAATCACCATCCCTTTATCACCTAAGCTGTTACTCAAGTATCTCATATTGGCTCAATCTTGAAGATGATTCCAATTATTCTGGAACGTACCCACAGGTAGTCAAGTTCATTCACACTTTGTGGGATATCTCACTCTAGCGTAGCTCCCAGTTATGTAGATTTTCACGTCTAAGACGGGCTTGTTGTTAAATAATTCTACTCGTGAAACTGCGTCAAGTATTTATTTACTCTACTTATTGAAAGGTTAACATGTTGATTCGACTAGTAACTCTGATCACTACATATGCCTCTGAGTACGATTTCTTCGTCGTGCAGAGACACAAAGCGGAACCCCGCTTTAGTGGGGTGATATCTGCGGAGCCCACGGTGATGCGAAGCGAACCGTGGGTTGGGAGATAGTGTGAATAATCAGGAAGAGTTATTAGATATCCTCCCTCTGGCTGGAAGCGCTGGGCACCTCCAGCTAGAGGGAGGATATCTCCGGGATGATATTATCGATAAGGTATCCGGATACCCATAGTTCAGGCTGCGCCTTCACTATGGGCTACACAGATGACACCCCGCAGGCGGGGTTTTGCGTAAACAACAACACAGGAGATTGATTAGCATAGTAACATTCCACTCCTTCAGTTATACCTTCTCCCTGGGTGCCTTCAGTATCATGCCCACCAACTTTATCTTTTACCTCCCCTTCCGATATTCCATTCCGAATCCTCTCAATCTTCAAGTCCTCGATACCGATATTTCTAATCAACTGGTTAGGTAATATACCAAATCCGCTAATCAAGATAGCATCCTTCCGGCAGTCGGCCTTCGACATCGTTGTGCTGGTGGAATCTTCCCGGATGAGGAACCTCAATGTAGTCAAGTGTGATCCTGCTCCCTTGAGGCTGATATTGGAGTGCATGATAATCTGGTCGCTGAAGTTGTAGATGCCAGGTGGGATGTAGATCTGTGTATGAACTAGTACCGAGTCAACATTAGTATTGATCCATTTGATCAATTTGTTAAAAGTTAGCGAATTATCATATCCATCCCCTGATTGTGCATCCGGAATCGTAACATTAGTACCGTGCACATGAATCGAATCAGGTATTGCAGTTACATTAATCGTAATCACAGAATCAGTAACAGCACTAGATCCAGCGGTTTCCCATTCAAGGGAATATCTAGCAATACTATCGGCTTCGGCAATACTATCAGCTTCATAATCAGCGAACAATACACTCACAATCGAAAGCAACAATATAATAAGAAATAATCTCATTTTATTCATAGTCAGCCTCACTTGAGTATAATATCGGCGTAGAAATATACTTTGGAACCATCCCAGGTGGGGGCAAGCATGATGATGCTGTAAACGTCGATGCCCGCATTAGATCCAATAACAATGCTCTTCTGGTGAGTGTCAAGATCGTATCTGTAAATCTGCTGATCATCAAAATAAAACACGAGGTTTGCATCTTTACAGATCTTGATCGGGCTTCGGGAGAATTGCTCATTCACATAACCGAGATTATAACGAGCGTAGTTCTGGAGATCAATAGCCATAGCGTAAGACTTGGCTGATTGAACATATTTAGTAATCAGGTAGCGTTGGTTAGCGCTTGTTTCCAACATGTTTTTATAGCTTGGCAGATAAGATAGATGCAGAGTATAGGTAGAGTCCTCCAAGCTGACGCTTCCTAAGCCGTCCCTGTTTTCAAGGATCATTCTATTCACTGTGGTCATTAGCATGGTTTTATACGATGCTGGAAACCACATATTTGAATATATGTATTTTAGGACGTTATCTCGTAAGTCTATATAAGCACCCACAATTCCTGATTCCTTACCTTTACATGGGTATGATCTCATGGTAATACATAGCTCATCGTCAGATAAAAGCGGTTCTGCATATGTGTAATTAACAGGAGTTTCTGTGATCTTGAACATCTCACCGGTGGACAGTTTCAGCTTATAAATATCTCTGCTTGCTGCAAAATAGGCTGTGCCCCCATCTCTTGTAAACTCAAGTTTCGGCGCATCAAACAAGACAAGATTCTCCGGTGTAATCTGTTCTATCCTGATCGTATCTGTCTCCGAGATCCACAGCTTTTCGCCATAGAAGATGATCCGATTGTCTTCGGTCATGTAGATGTCCACCAATCCTGGGGTGTTGAAAGGTGATTTCTTTATCTTCCTGAATCCGGTGCCATCGGCATTGATGCTGCAAAGCCAGGGCTCAGGACGTGGATGGCTGGGTTCTGTAGGCCAACAAGATCCCAACAATAGCGCCAGACCCATTAACACTGCAATGTATGAACATCTTTTCATCTCTTCCTCCTACCTATCAACTCTATGAAAATCATATACTTGGTACTTACATCCGCTAATCAAGATAGCATCCTTCCGGCAGTCAGCTTCAGACATCGTTGTGCTGGTGGAATCTTCCCGGATGAGGAACCTCATTGTAGTCAAGTGTGATCCTGCTCCCTTGAAAGTATCATCTACATAGATTGTATCATTCGGTGCTATGCTTTGAACTTGCACCCAGTTCGATCCTTCCCAAGATCCAAAAGAGCTGTGAATGTTAGTTATATCAACATGTATGGTCGATAATGGATCTATTGAATACTCCATCCCGGCATTTCGCCATTGGTACTGATAAACTCCTAAGCATTGCTCTACTAAAGAGACCTCTACATCGTCAGCAAAACTTGCAGAAAGTAAACAAGCAAAACACAATACTATGAAAATTATTTTGTACATTATCTTCACCCCCTACTCTCTTGACTCATTTAACTCACTTAATTCTGCATAGAAATACACTTTAGAACCATCCCAAGTAGGAGCGAGCATTACGACTGAATCTATGGTAATATCTCCAATTGTATCAAACAACGTAAGGACAGTGTCAGTATCAAGATCATACATAACAAGAGTACTGCTAAATGGATCAGATCCATATCTCGGTTTTGCGTAAAACACCTTGTTCGCGTTCATACTCATTTTTGCTTTAGGCCCGGAAAGAACATCAACAATTGCATCAAATTCAACCGCGGTATTATCTTTTAGATCATAACAACGAACTCTTGGATTGAATCCAACATCCACGAACCTGAGGACGTGTCTTCCGTCGCCAGAAAACTGGTAACATGAATAAGGATAATAAGATGAGCCAGAACCATCTACAATACTGTACTGGCTGCCGTCGAGTTTGCTTCTATGCAATCCATAGTTCTCGTAGTATACATAATCCTCAGTTTCAGAATAATACGCATTACAGGCAACGCTGTCATTGGCACTATGTGTTGTGTTTATCAGACTCGACAAACCGGTTTTGAGATTCATACAATAAAGATAATCTGTGTCCTTTAATGGATAACCATAACCAGTTGATGAATAGGTGATGAAATTACCGAGATCGGAGACAATGGGATTCCTAAACAACCTTACCTGCTCATTTGTTAACATGGTCAGTTGATAATCTGGATAAGATAGCTGATAAATCTCTGTATTGGCAGCAAAATAAAACTTACTTCCATCACGTGATTGAGATAATCTAGCTGGTTGTCTCCACAATTCAAAGTCTGAAGGTGTAATTGGCATAAGAGATATAACTTCAGGATCGGTTATCCACAATCTTTTACCATACATTATTATCTTATCATCTGACGTCATGAACATATCTCTCGCACCAATGTTCAATAGATCCTTTTGGAGCATTTTGAAGCCTGTTCCATCAGAGTTAATTGAGCATAGCCAATTGGATTGATGTGTCCATGGTTCTTCGTGCCCACAAGATCCCAATAATAGCGCCAGACCCATTAACACTGCAATATATATTAAGCTTTTCATCTCTTCCTCCTACCTTTCTGCTTCGTTATAGTTACAGATTTGAAACTTAATCTGCTTCATAATCACCATCCCTTTAACACCTAAGCTGTTAGTCAAGTATCTCATATTGGCTCATTCTTGAAGATGATTCCAATTATTCTGGAGCGTATCCCCAGGTAGTCAAGTTCATTCACTTATTGTGGGCTATCTCACTTTTGCGGAGCTCCCAGTTATTCAGACTTTCACGCCTAAGACGGGCTTGTTGTTAAATAATTCTACTCGTGAAACGGCGTCAAGTATTTATTTACTTTACTTATTGAAAGGTTAACATGTTGATTCGACTAATAACTCTGATCAGTACATATGCCTCTGAGTACGATTTCTTCGTCGTGCAGAGACACAAAGCGGAACCCCGCTTTAGTGGGGTGATATCTGCGGAGCCCACGGTGATGCGAAGCGAACCGTGGGTTGGGAGATAGAAGATTATTGAATATTACCCGTTCTCAGAAATTCCGCGATAATCCGTCAGAGTACACTCATTACCACCTAATGTTCACACTATGTCATTCCTGCGACCGGGGTCCCCACCAAACCGCTTGCGGTTTGGTGGGGTGGAAACGAGACTGTGTGAAAAGTACAGATGGCACCGTCTTGAGTCCCAGGGGGACGGCATTTAAGATAATTAATGCACTATTGGACAGACAATTACTTCATCTGAAATGTCGTCCCGAAGGGACTCTATCGGCATGCTTCAGGGATTCGGGTGCTATCTAAAATATCGTCCCGATGGGACTCAGAATGAGTTTTCACACAGCCTCGAAGGGCTTTGAACATAGCCCAGGACGCAGTCCTGGGTTTTCGGTTTACGCAATCGTAGGAACATATTAGCTCCCGCCCATACCTGGTCACCAGGACTGCGTCCTGGGCTATATTCAGCGTTCTCCACTTCGTTCCGGACTTCCTGGCTACCTCGGGACATTCTGCTCCAAACCCTCAGTTCCTTCGGTTTTGGGAATCCCAGAATTCCCGGAATGACGGGCGTGTGGCTATGGGGCTCACGTTACTATCTGAAATGTCGTTCCTATGGAACTCGGAGGTGTGTTATTTATTCAACGTCATTATCTAATAGAGTAACAACGGAACTCGGAGGCATTGGGTCGGGAAAAACCCCCCACAGTCTTAGAAACCGTGGCGGGTTTTGGGAATGTGTAACTTCGGATATCTGGTACGATGGATGAAACCACCGCCTTTCATCTGGAACCCGTTGAAACGGGTTAAAATGCAGGTTGGCTGCAATTATGCACCCAATAGAAACGCATCTCATACCCATGTGACACGCATGAGTTTACATGGGTGTCACATGGGTGTCTCATGGGTGTCACATGGGTGTCGTATCAGAAACGATGTAACGAGTGACCAGTGACCAGAAGGCTTCAGAGATTAAAGAGATTCTTCCGGATTCTGCCGGTGCTCACAGCCAGGAACAGCGTGAAGCCGATCATCAAGGTAGAGAGGGAATTGATCGTGGTGATCGTACCGCGCCGAATGGTGCCTTCCACATAGATGGGAAGGGTGTCGAAACCACGTCCCGAAGTGAAGAAAGTGATAATGAAGTCATCAATGGAGAGTGTAAAAGCCAGCAGTGAAGCGGCAATGATCCCGGGCATCATCAGAGGCAGCTTGATCTTCCAGAAGATGGCAGAAGGCTTGGCTCCGAGATCCATGGCAGCTTCCACCAGCGAGTAGTCAAAATCCTCCAGGCGGGATTGGATCACAATCACGGTATAGGACAAGCAAAAAGTGATGTGGGCAATCAGCACGGTTATCATGCCGGTATTGAAGCGGGCAAAATTGAAAAGCAAGGCCAGAGACACGCCCATGAGGATATCCGGGATCACCAGAGGAGTATAGATCAGAGCAAGGAGTCCCTTGCGCCCGGTGAAGTTCTTATTTTCCAAGCCCAGGGCAGCCAGAATTCCCAGCACGGTGGAGATCAGGGTCGAGAGGCTGGCGATCAGCATGGTGTTCCAGAACGCACTCTTTATAGCGTCATTCTGAAAGAGCAGGGCATAATACTTCAGAGTGAAGCCCCGCCAGCCCACAATGATCTTGGCATCGTTGAAACTGAAGATCACCAGGATCAGAATAGGGATATAGAGGAAGATCATCACCAGAGTGAAGACCGTGATATTCATGGATTTGTAGGTTTTACTGGGATTGAGTCTCACAATCTTTTCCTCCTGCGATGCCTTTGAAAGAGCAGGAATGCCAACACCAAAAGGATGCTGACCACCAGGAGCAATACCAAAGACAGTGCCGAGGCCATAGGCCAGTTGCGGGGGATATTCTTGATCTTATAAGTGATCACCTGCCCGATATAGAGAGAACGTTGATTGCCCACCAATTGAGTGATCAGATAGGCTCCAAGAGCCGGGATGAAGACCAGAATGCCTCCGGCAAAGATACCGGTCAGGGACAGAGGCAGGGTCACTTTGAAGAAGGCTTTCACTTCGTTTGCCCCCAAATCCATGGCGGCATTGAGCAGGGTAAAATCTATCTTTTCGATCACGCTGTAGAGCGGTAGAATCATATATGGCAGATAGACATAGACCATCACCAGAGCAACCGCCAGATCCGTGCGCATGATCTCAAGAGGTTGATTGATGAGGCCAACGTTGATCAGGAGGTCGTTCAGGACCCCATTGTAAGCCAGGAAGATTCTCCAGGAAAAGATTCTAATGATCAGATTGGTCCAGAAGGGGATAATGATAAGGATCAGAAGCAGGTTTCTGGTCTTTTCTTTGGCTCTGGCAATGTGATAGGCCACCGGATAACCCAGGAGCAAACAGAGTACGGTGGTGATAAAAGCCATTCGGAAGGATACGATAAAGGGTCTTAGATAGGTGCCGGAGAAGATTTGCCGGTAGGCATCCAGAGACAGCTCAAACTTCACATCGTAGATATCCGGGGTCAGAAAGCTATAGATAAGTACGATCAGGTAGGGCACCAAGAAAAAGATCAGCAGCCAGATCATAGCGGGAGTGGTCAGAATCCAGCTCTGGAGATTGCGGCGCTTGCGTTCTGCCTGCTCCAACGGGTTGGGGATATAGACGTAATTCTTCATCAGGCTTGGCTTTGCTTTTTGGGGCTACGGTAGTAGCTGCTGCCTTCGCGGTTGTAACCTGCCAGGTTTTCGGCGTCCTCGGGTACTTCATCGATCAGCCAGGTGTCTGTATCATGCCAGAAGAGCCAGACGTGCTCGTCCCAATCCAAGGCTTTATCGTCAAAATAGACCCGTTTATGCTGGCTGAAGACCCTGATTCTCAGCTCTCCCACTTTCACTATATACTGCGTGTGGGAACCCAGATAGAGGATGTCTTCTATAGTGCCTCTCAGGATGTTGAAGTCATCCTGTTGACGGGGTTTGGAGCGGGAGATGGCAATCTTTTCGGGACGTAGGGAGAGCGTGATCTCCTGTCCCAGATTGGGAGTGAAATGAAAGGTGGAATCTATCTCCACAGATTTGTCATCACCAATGGGGCACTTGATCTGAATGTATTCTTCTTCAATCTCAGTCACAGTACCGCTGATCAGGTTCGTTTCACCAATGAAAAAGGCGGAGAAGATGCTGACCGGACGCTCGTAGATATCGTCCGGAGGGCCTTCCTGGATGATCTTTCCCCGGCTCATCACCGCCACGCGATCACTTATGCTCATGGCTTCACCCTGATCGTGGGTCACGTAGATGAAGGTAATGCCCACGGCATCGTGTATATTCATGAGTTCAATCAGCATGTGTTGACGCAGCTTGAGATCGAGAGCGGCAAGGGGTTCATCCAGAAGCAAAACCTGAGGTTTATTGATCAGGGCTCTGGCGATGGCGATGCGTTGCTTCTGGCCACCACTGATCTGATCCGGATACTTCTCTGCCTGATCTTCCATCTTCACCAGGGAAAGCATGGCTTGCACCTGCTCCCGAATCTCGTCTTTGGGACGTTTCTTGATCCTGAGCCCAAAGGCTACGTTATCGAAAATGGTCATGTGCGGGAAGAGAGAGTAGTTTTGAAAGATAGTATTCACCTGCCGTTTGTAGGGAGGTAACTGGGTGATGTTCTGGTCTCCGATGAAGATCTTGCCTTCCCGGGGTATCTCAAAGCCTGCGATCATCCTCAGCAGGGTGGTCTTGCCACATCCGCTGGGTCCCAGGAAAGAGAAGAGCTCTCCGGGCTTGATTGTGAGGCTCACGTCATCAACGGCTATGAAGCCTCCGAAATCCTTGGTAAGTCTTTCTATACGTATTTCTTCCAAATTCTCTCCCAATTGCTTGAACTTATCTATCTGAGCTTAGCGAGTGATAACCATCCTCTTGGCAGCGATCACCTTGGAGCCCTGGCTCAAGCGCGCAAAGTAGATACCGGAACCAAGCTTTCTGCCAGCTTGATCCCTCATATCCCAATTTATGTTTCCGGGAGCATCTGTCAAGCTGTTCGTCGGTATTTCGCTCACCAATTGTCCTCTGAGATTATAGATCTTCAGGCTCAGCTCTCCCCCGTCGCCCCTTAATCCATTTACAGTAAAGTGAAGCTGTTCTCTGGCGGGATTGGGATATACTGAGAGTTTTACTGGACTTACGAAGTTCTCTTGATTGGAGACAACCCCGTGAGTGGAAACGTATAGCCTGAGATTATCTATAAAGATGCCGTTGGAGCGTCCTGAGTTGTTTGCAACCATGGTAAAACGGAGGTAGAGGTTCTGTCCGCTGATGAAACTGAGATCGTAGCTTTGGTTTGTCCAATCCGCTGAACCATTGAAGTAATCCAAGGAATACCAACTGGTTCCCGAAGTGGAATACTCCAATGTAGCATAGTCACCATCCAAAGCAATATCGTGCTTCTCGGAGAACTGAAGGTTCACAGCTTCCGCTCCGGCTAAGCTAAACGGTTGAGCCAGCCTGCACAAGCTTTCAGTATTGTTCTGATAGTTTCCAGTTGGACTATCAGACAGAGCTTGAGTTCCGTCCATCCCCCCACCGGAGACGCCCCAAGCACCGGTTGTAACCCAATTTGCCAAGCCTGCCTCAAACTCGTCTGAGAAAGAAGCATCCTGAATCAAGCTGAAGGCATAGCCATCCTGCAGATCCATGAGTCCGG
Organism: Candidatus Cloacimonadota bacterium; assembly: GCA_023421135.1. Taxonomy (GTDB): domain Bacteria; phylum Cloacimonadota; class Cloacimonadia; order Cloacimonadales; family Cloacimonadaceae; genus PHBP01. The sequence continues at coordinate 21,542 of JAEZUG010000018.1, forward strand.
TGATTGTATTGTAACCGTCTTTGCTTATAGTAACATCATAAGTTCCGGGATGCAAGTCCGGTAGATTGATACTTCCGGTAGCATCAGTGTGAAACACTTGTTCTGTTTCACTATTGATACTCAGAGTAGCTCCATGCACTGGCAATTGGGGATTCCCTGCCTCGATAACTCTGATGCTGAGTCCCACTGTCTCGACCGGTAGCAGAGCCACATCGATCTCGGTGACTTCTGTGTTGCTGATGGAAACATTCTCTACCGCATCCTGATAACCTTCTTTGATGAATCTCACATTCCAGGTGCCAGGACTCAGGAAGCGCCAGAAGGAGCCATAGACATCATCCGAGCGATAAGGTTCCCGGTATGTGGGATGATTGTCCAGACTTTCTATCCAGACAGTTGCTTCCAATGGTTCTCCGGTGAAGGCATCGGTAACGTGTCCCTTGAGCGCAGAACGGTTTACTCTGCTCAGGAAAGTAAGAGCTCCCTGCAGGTTATTCTGTACTATCTGAGGTACTTCAGCAGCCGGAGGGATAAACTCTGTTGCCATCTCCACAGTGTAAGCAAAGATTCCGCACTGCCCATAAGCCCAATCGTCCAGGCCACCGCTCACAGGATAGAGCTGCCAGGAATTCATGGGAGAGTAGTATCCTCCCTGCTGTCCACCGACCTGAGAAGCCACGCTCATCGCCAGGGCTCTCAGTTCCACATAATCCGGTGAATATACGTTGCCGACATAGCCCATGGGATACAGAACGTATTGCCCATAGGTATGATAGCTGATCCCAGCTATAAAGGGTTTGGAAAGCAAGAAGTCTCTAAAGGCCTGTGTTTCAGGCTCGGAGAAGGCAGCAGAACCATGGTGAGTGGGATAGCTGATATTATCTGTGGCAGAGATGTATCCCCATTCCCAGCCGTAGTTACGATTGATATCTACGCCATCATTCCCATAACCATAGTTGTCATCCGTGCTGACTTGGTGATTATTATCGTTGTCGCGGATATTCTTTCTCCACCAAACATCTGTCTGATCTATCACGACCTTGTGTCCATCGGGATTAACCAGTGGCACGATCCAGATCTGAAAGTTATTCAACAGATTGGTAACCTCAGGATTAGTGTTGTAGTTTTCCAGAAGGTGGATCAGGATAGCCATGGACACCTCCAGGCTGATAGGTTCCCTGGCATGATGGGTACCACAGAAATAGAGAGCCGGTTTATCTGCTTCCACCAAGACGTTATTCGTCACTTTCACACTCCAGATCTGATGCTCAAAGCTGGAATAGTAGGGCTGTGACTCTGCATAGACGGCTCCCCAACCTGCCCCAATGGACTCCACCGTCATCAGATTTGGATACTGTGCCTGCAGATTCATCAGCTGATCCAACATACCCGCATAAGTACGATAACCGGGAATATCCCGATCATCTGAAACAAGGTTCTGTTTCAACTGAGCTTCTGTCTGAGTAATCTCCAGATTGGGATGCAGGATACGATACTGTCCCTCAAGAGCGACAGGAATCACCAAATCAAGATATTGTCCGGGATGAAAAGCTGCAATATCTGCACCGAGGCTTTGATAATGCTCATACAGTGCCAGATCAGCCCCACTTATCCTCACCACCTCACGAACTGGTGCTGAGAATAGCAAACAAAAGACAAAACTAAACAGGCTCGCCAACAGAAGATTCTTCATTCTTACTCCTTGGAAAAAAAAAGCCCTGAGCAATGCTCTTAGCATACTCAGGGCCTGTTATATTTATTGTAGTCAAGTCTTTAGAGACCTATAACCAGCTTTTTCACAAAGTTCTGGTCTGCAATTCTAACCTTAATCAGATACAAGCCCGGTGCAACCATCCGGCCGTTCTCATCCAGGCCATTCCAGGTCAAACGATTCAAGCCATCCTGGCTAAGCCGCGTGTCCTGACTATGAAGCAACTGGCCTCTCAGATTGTAAACTGCAAGCTGGGCAGATTGTGCTCTCGCTCCCTTCAGATCGATACTCAGGCTGGAAACGCCGGATCTGAAAGGATTGGGATATACACCCAACAACTGAGCAGAGACTGCCGAAGCATGGTTGTTCTCATTGCTCACAGGAATGATCTGCACCCCTACCCACTGATCCTGAGCCGGATACCAAGCCTGGTTGGCAGGCGTACTATTATCCAAAGCCTTAAATTGGTACTCGAAGAGAGTGTTTCCCGCAGTGAATTCCGGCACATAGGGGAAAGACCAGAGGTCTGCACCGGTATTCTCCATGGGAAACTCATAAACCGTTCCTCCATCAATACGGTAGCGCAGGAAGACCTGCTCAACGCCCAGATTATCTGTCACTAAGGCTGATATCAGGACAGGTTCAGCCTGATTGGCAATGCTCTCCAGAGGCACATGTACAATCTGCGGAGCCACTGTATCAGGAGCCATCACAAAGAGATGAGGATCGTTTGCTCCGGTCAGAGGATGATCGTTTCTTTTGCCCTCTTCATCCACAGCGTGGATGTAGTAACGAATTGTATCTCCCGGGGCAAAGCCCGAAAGTGAAGCCGTGTAAGACCAGTTTGCCAGATACGTCAGGCTCTGCTGCTGCCACTGACCTTGATTGACACGATAGGCGACAAACACGGAATCTGCAATCAGAGCACTGCTGCTGAAAGCCCTGATCTCGGCATTGATATCGATGAGCTCCGTATTCATCTGTCCAAACCGGGGACTATGACCTATCCAGAGCATCTCCGGATCTGGCACTTCGTGAGTTCTGCAATGCAAAGCATCCGTTGATTCCCACGGAGTGGAGCCTGCTCCGGTGACACCAATGACTTCATATCCGGGCAGGGCATTACGGTAAACTGCCAAAGCTGCCGCATCATTGCTGTTATTCATGATCGGCACAAAGACTTTCTTATTCAGAATAAGCGAATTTGTATAGGGCTGATTTTGAGGGGTATAAACTCTGTAAACCTTGTAAGGATAGCCCCAGGCACTGTTCAGATTGGCAAAGTAGCTTGCCACGGCTTCGATCTCATCGTATTGAGCATGGCTGGTGGGAACACTGCGGATGAGAATCTTATCGGGTGCCAGGAACTTTCCCCAGCAATCGATGTGATCTATATAGGTATTATTGGGATCCTGAACCACGTGGTAACTGGTGATGCCCATGTAATTCTGCATCTTGAGGTTCACGCCGGTCTGCCCCTGTCCGCTATTCTCCGAATAAGCAATTTGAGTCTGAGCGGCTGTATTGATGCCGTCCGTCATATAATTCCCGCCAGTCTGTTGCAGGTTCATACCATAAAGATTAAAGCCCATCTGTTGGGCGAAGATTTGCGGAAACATGTTGTCGTTGGGACGGGGTCGGTTGTATTGAAAATCAACAACGGAGTAGATACCATTACCATCAATGATGAACCAAGGACCAAAATCTCTCGTCCAATAGGAATCTGTGCTGGCTATCATGAAAGAGACGTTGGACATATTGACTCCGGCACTATTGAAAGCGCTTGTCGCCTGGTTCTGCACAGAAGTGCTGGAGACCACGCAGATCACCTCGGCGGTGTTTGAAAGATGCGTCACCAGCGAAGTGGGAATCCCCAGGGGATAACGGATGATCACTGCAGAAGCCGGCTCAAACTCGGCAATTGGCCGCACCTGTGCCGGGGGAGGAGGTGTTTCAGTGAATCTATGCGAAAAGTCTGAATAGATCAGGTCTGTATCCAATGTGGCATGCGCAAACAGCGGACTGAGCAGCGTAAGCATGACCGTGATAAACAATAAGCTACGATATTGAGGCATCTTCTTCAACGGTTACTCCTGAATTTGGTACTATTTTCCCTGTTTGAGATACAATTTTTGTGCCTAATCTGACTTTTTCTTTGGCTTGAGTTAAAACGTTGATTCTAGAGCCAAAATCACAAGCTCCCTAACCAAACACCCATGTGACACCCATGTGACACCCATGTGACACCCATGTGGGCTCATGCGTATCTCATGGGTATGACCTGCGTATAATATGCGTGCTGAATAGGGGAGTCACAACAGTTGCGGTAAACATCTCAGCGATTTTTTCCAAGGTAGCCTTTCTCATTAACATGTGAACCTCAGTCCGGGTAGGTATTGATATTCATTTCATGAACCTGAGTGCCGAGATAAAAACATGCCAGACAGTTCCCTGACAATCATACGACGTCCCCAGCTAGCCAAGAATAATTTCAAAGATACAATCAAATCGGTTTATTTGCACCACAAATTGCATATTCAATAATTTAACGCTTGAAAATGAGGTACTTGAATGCGAAAAGCCTATCTCTTGGTTATAAGTATTGTGTTGATTATGATTCTTCCGGCGATTTTGTGCGCCCAGGAAGCTATCGATCGATCCAGTTTCCGAATTGTTGAACACACCAGTTCGTACATTGACATCGAATTCCAGCTCCCCCAGTGGAATCTTGAGACAGAGGACAGGGGAGGCCAAATCCTTTCCAAAGTTGTGAGCCCCGGGGCAAACTACCTCTTCATCGACGAAGAAGAGACGCTGCCTATCTTCAGCACTGCAGTCGCTATCCCATACAGTGGTGGTGCTGAGCTCAGTATCCAAGAGCAGGATCAGAGCAGCCGGACGGGCCTGCAAATGAGCTTTGGCAGCGCCCTTGCCTCTGCCCAATCAGAAGGTAGAATCAGTGGACAGTCCTATCCTGAGACTAACGTCCTGATCTCCGAGCCCAAGATTCTGAGAGATTACCGCATAGTGACTATTAACGTGATGCCCTTCCAGTATGATAGGACAGCCGGCACGCTGAAGGTGAATGATTCCATGCGGATACGCCTCAACCTCAACAGTAGAAGCTCTGTGAACGAAATGGCTGCTCCTGCGGTGTTTTCCCGTAGCTTTGAGAGTATCTATCGCGGACTTATCCTGAATTATGATCAGGTGGCAGGACGTAACCAGACTTATCTGGCACCTAAGCTTTTAGTTATCTATGGCAACTATGCTGAAACTGAATATAACAGCAAGATTGCAGAGTATCTGGCATGGAAAAGACAACAGGGATATCAAGTTCAGGCTGCCAGCACTGCTACAACCGGAACAACGGCCACAGCTATTAAGGCTTATATTCAAAACGCTTACAATAATCCTGAGCTCAGGCCGGATTATATTGTTCTGATCGGTGACGACAGTGGCAGCTTCCCTGTGCCAACCTTTAACACGTATATGGATTACCACTATACCTGGCTTGCCGGGGATGACAACCTGGGAGACGTTGTGATAGGCAGGATCTCTGCCTCCACCACTAGTGAACTGATCAACTACCTTTCAAAAGTGTTTTACAACGATAGAGATCTCTCCATGGATGATCCCTCATGGTTGAACAAAATGGTACTCGTGGGTGACACTTCTCCTTCAGGTATCTCAACAATATATACCTGTAAGTACATCAAGGAAGTTGCTTCGGTTATTAACCCTGATTATCAATACACCGAAGTCTATGGATCAGACCCTAGCTCCACGACAATCAATGCCGCAATAAACAGCGGTGTAGCATTCTATAACTATCGTGGATACATTGGGATGAGTGGATGGCCTGCAACAATGAATAACATATTCACACCCAATCGGTTGTTTCATGCAATATTCATCACTTGCGCCACAGGCTCTTGGGGTGGAAGAACCAGTACCACAGAGCAAATCGTGAGAATGGGATCCGATGTGAATAGGATTGGAGCTGTCACAGCCATAGGAATGGCAACTTCAAGCACTCATACATCAATGAATAACTGCCTGAATCTTGGCATCATGCATGGTATTTTCCCTTTGGGAATGCGTAACATGGGTGAAGCAATGCTGCTGGGCAAGCTTCATCTGGATATGGCTTATGGCAATAGCAATCCTGATGATGCGGTTGTGTTTTCTCAGTTTTGTAACCTAATCGGAGATCCGACCACATCAGTGCATGTGGGGATTCCTTCAACCTTTAGTCTGGAACACCAAAGCACTCTGCCCGCAGGAAGCTCAAGCCTTGAGCTCGTGGTAAAAGATAGCGATCAGAATCCGGTTTCCGGGGCTGTCACTACTCTCACCAATGCAAGTGGACTGCAGGTTCTGGCTCAAACAGATGAGCTGGGAACAGTGGCTCTGAACTTCCCGGGGACGACTACCGGCGAACTTACCATAGCGGTAACCAAGGATGATTATATTCCCTCTGTGAGCACCACTACTATCTCCAGCACCGGAAACTTGGTGTATTCCGGGTTGACCGTTGACGATGACAACAGTGGCGCATCAAGTGGAAACAGCAATGGGGTAATCGATGCCGGAGAAACCACGGAACTCTTCATCAGCCTTCGTAATAGCAGCACAAGCAGTCTATCGGGCAGTGCCACAGTTAGTTTGGTTGGAAGCTATGCCACGCTTCAGACTACGACAGCAAATTTTGGTACTGTTGCAGCGGGAGCAATTGCCCAGAATCAAGCACCGATAGTATTGAGCCTGTTGCCCGATGCTCCAGATCAACATCAGGTTATTCTGAGATTAAGCGGCACAAATGCCGCAGGTCAGTGGATGGTTCCTCTGCTTCTAACTATTAACAATGGCAGGCTGGTCTATGATTCTTATGTGGCCTCCGGAGCAGTGCAAAACGTCATAAATCCTGGAGACCAGTTTAACTTTACGGTGGGACTTGGTAATGAGGGAAGCAACGCGTTAGCAGGACTGACTGCTGTACTCAGTTCACTGGATCCCATGTTTGAAATCATCGATCCCAATGGAGCGTACCCTCAAATTCAGCCCGGAACAGTGCAGCAGAATAGTGGTGATTACTTTATCGTTCACGCCCGGGCTCAATGCCAGACAGGAACTGTTGTCCCTATGGAACTGGCACTGACGAATTCAAGTGGTTATGCCCAGACAATACACTTCACAGTAACTCTTGGTAATAGCACTGTGTTTGATCCACTTGGGCAGGATGCCTACGGATACTTCATATATGACGAAGGGGACACAAGCTATCAATTGGTTCCTGAGTACGATTGGCTTGGTATTGCTCCCTCTGAAGGTGGAAGTGGTACACAATTGGCCTTAACTGATCCGGGCTCAAGTTCCGATGAAGGTGATCAGGTTGGCTCCGTCACAATCCAGACGGTTAATCTTCCCTTCAGCTTCTCTTTCTATGGACGTTCTTACGATAGAGCTTCAATCTCCTCCAATGGTTTCATTGCTTTTGGAGAAACTGCAAATTCAGATTGGAGAAACTGGAGACTTCCCGGCCCAGGAGGCAACAACCCAATGTTGGCAGTGTTCTGGGACGATCTGGAGATTGGAACCGGAGCTGGAGTTTATACATACTATGACTCTGATATGAACTACTTTGTGGTGGAATGGCATAATCTTCTGGCCAGCAACAGAACCAGCGAGGAGACTTTCCAGGCGATCCTATATGATCCTTTGTTCTACCCCACCTCAACCGGAGATGGGCAGATCAAGCTTCAATACAAGGTATTCAACAACACAGATACCGGACATGGCGCAGGAATTCCTCACGGTAATTACTCCACCATAGGAATCAAAGATCATACGGGCTTGGTTGGTCTGGAATATACTTTCAACAATACATATCCCACTGCAGCAGCTCCTCTGTCTCATGAAAGCTCACTGTTTATCAGCACTCGTCCTACTTTGCCAGATCAGGCTTACCTGATGTATGAGAATACTCAGATTGTGGACGAGAGCATCACACTGAATGGCCTGCTCGAGCCTGGAGAGATTGCAGACATGACCATATCTATTGGAAACATGGGAATGGTTTCTGCCACTGGTGTCTATGCAGTACTGGAATCAACAGATCCGATGGTTGAGGTTCTGGGAGATTACTCCACTTTTGCAGATGTTGCCTCGCTAGGATCAGTGAGTTCAGATAGCTATTATGGTTTATCAATAGATGAGACCTGCCCGAATGAACATATACTGGGCCTAAGGCTTAGGATTTCCTCCGATTCAGGATCATGGATTTATCCGGTCAGGCTCAAAGTTCATACTCCAGACCTGCAGATTGATGGGCACTCCATAACAGAGATCACTGGAAACATGAACGGCATCATCGATCCTGGTGAAACTGCAACAATGACGGTCACTCTCACCAATCATGGAGCTGTTGAAAGCCCGGCTGGAAATGCAGTGATTGCATGTCATAATGTGGGAATCAGCATACTTGAAGGCTCAGCAAACTTCCCTGCCATCCCGGGATATCAAAGCGTTGATCTGAACTTCACAGTCTCTGCTGCCTCATCCATGTCTCAAGGCAGCTATGTGACCTTCGATATTACAGCCACTGCAGGAGAGATCCTCATAAATCATGCTATACCCATGGAGATAGGTGCTCCGATTGTTGTTCAGATTGGCAATGGTGCGACTACACAATCCTATCCCCTGGACAGATATTACAACTTCTCTGTTCATGAATCCATCTACTTGGCCTCAGAGATTGCTCATGTTGGCGATATCAAAGCTCTGGCTTTCAATAAAGCCAGCGGCACGGATACTAATCCCATTGAGAACGTTACAATTTACATGAAGCATACAACCGCAAGCACTTTGTCTTCGGGAGCTTATAGCCTGGCAGGCTATACACAAGTCTTCAGTGGAGCATTCCCCAATACAGCAACATCTGGCTGGATGGAGATAAACCTGAGCCCTATGTTTCAGTACGACGGAATGTCGAACCTATCGATATTGATTGTTAAAGAGCACCAAGCTTGGATTAGCTACTATCCTCAGTGGTATTACACAAGTTCAAGTTCTCGTGCCCGTCAGGAAAGAAACGATAATGCCCTGCCGAGCACCTTAGCCAGCAGCAACAACCTACCCAATATCCGGTTCAAGCTCTTTACGACCAGCACTAGCATTCTGTATCCTGCCAGAAATCTTAGTGCAAGCAGCTCACACCAATCTGTAAGTTTGAGCTGGGATGCACCCATTTCAGGCACGCCAACTCAGTATAAGATATTCCGGAACTCAAGCCTGCTTACATCTGTGACAAGCCTGAGTTATCTCGACCTCGCAGTAAATAATGGCACAAGCTACTCATATTATGTTGTAGCCATGTATGGAACGGAAAGCTCGGATCCCACTGAGTCTGTATCTGCGACGCCAAATGCTCTTCCTCCCACTAACCTTACAGCAGATCCGGGTAATATGTCTGTAACTCTCAGTTGGAATGCTCCAAGCGGTAGAGAACCTCAGCAAATGCTGCTTGCTCCAGGCCGGGAGAAAACAACAGATAGCTTTGGGTTGGAAACAGATTCTGATAGCAACCGACAGATTAGCAGCTACAGAGTGTATCGTAACGGTAGCCCGATAGCAAACGTGACAGAAACAAGCTACCAGGATACTGGACTGATAAACGGTCAGAGCTATGACTATTATGTGAGCACTGTTTACACCAATCCTGCCGGTGAATCTGCAGCTTCCAATGTGGTAAGTTCAACCCCGATAATGGTTAGTTTTGCAGTGTTGGGAACAGGTACATCCATCACGACAGGTAGCACAATGGGACCAATTAACCTCACTTACAAGAGCACTCACTGTCAGGCAGTATACACTGCTGATGAGCTTCATGCCCTAGGTGTGTTTGGCCCGATCTATATCAATCAGCTTGGGTTCTTTGTGTCATCTCCCCCCAACTTGGCTTTGACAAACTTCCAGATCCGCATAGCAAACACTACTGCCACAAATGCTACATCCTGGATAACCCAGAACCTGCAAACGGTGTTCAATCCCACCACATACATGCCTACTGCCGGTGGTTTTGATATGATCCAATTCCACACTCCCTTCCTTTGGGATGGCACCAGCAACATCCTGATCGATACTGCCAATGGATTAGTAGCAGAGTGGTCCTATAGCGGAACCTTCCAATACACCAGCAGAGCTTCAGGTATTCTCAGGATATACAGCGATACGGTAGATCAAAGCTATATCTTCAGTGGAGGAACTCCTGCCAGTTACAGACCCAATCTGCGCCTGGGATTCCAGCCCATTCAGACGGGACCAGAGATCGAACTGAGCACAGATAACCTCAGTTTTGGAAACGTGGAACTAGATACGAACAGCAGCCTCAGTTTCAGCATCTCCAATCCCGGAGATCAGGAACTAACTGGAACTATCGTGAGTCCTGCACCTTTCTCTGTGAGCCTCTCTGAATCAAGAGATGCCACCCAAGCCCTGAAAGCTCCATCACAGGAAAGAAACACCATCTCCTACAACGTGCCCGCCGGACAAAGCATAGTTGTATCAGTAAGCTTCAGCCCCAGCCTTCCCCAAGCATATAACGGACAAATTGCAGTCAATTCAAACGCTGCAGATGCTCAGAATATTTCAGTTGCAGGCACGGGTATTGTTACAAGCTTGGAGCAGCCGGTTATTACAATCATTGAAAGTGCAGGGCAGATTTGTCTGAATTGGGAATCCATCCAACATGCGGATCTATATCGGATCTACCGTTCAGACACTCCCACCAGCGGTTTTGTATTGATTGATAGTACAAGCAGCACTAGCTGGACTGATCTTACTCCTCCCGCTAAAGCCTTTTATCGGGTGGAGGCCTATCGCAATCCCCCGCTATCACGTCAATAATCTACCCCATAGACAAACCGCCCTCCAGATAAGGAGGGCGGTTTCTTTATCGCTTTGATATTGTTATAAGTTTTCTATGTTCTTCAGTGGCTTCGGTGCAGTAGCAGGTGTAACACCCTCGGCGGTGAGATAGCCCAGACCGGGGCTTCCCATGGGTTTGCCTTCTGCATCTTCGCGATAGAGCTCTACCATAATGCGAACTGGTCCGCCTTCACCCTCCAAAATCTCTTTGCCATCAGCATCCAGCGGGAAAGGACTCTCATAGAGCCAAGCAAGACCAATCGCTGCTGTGCCGTGTTCTTCATTGACGTTCTTGCGTTTGGAGCCGATTGCCAGCCTTTTCTCTAAGCTCAGATTGGGGGAGTTGATCGAAGAAGTGACCGAGCCCAATCTCTTTCCGTTCAGATAGACACCCTTTCCAGTGGAAATCCCCTCAGAGATCAGGATAGCCAGCTTCTTGGAGCATCCAGCTTTCAGTTCTGCCACCAGGGCAGCTTTACCAACGAAGTCGTCTTTGTTCAAATCAACCGCAGCCTCAAAAAGGGGAGCATTGCAAGGTGTATGCTGAGGATCATATTCCTGGCCCATCAGAGGCAGTCCATAGGCTCCGGCAGAGATCCGGTTCTCATCTCTTCCCCCTAGGCCGACTAGAAGTCCGCCCAAATCCAAGGCTTTGCTGACTATAGCCTTAAAGTCCTGCTCGGCTTTCTCCACCGGCAGATAGATCTCCCAGCCCCAGCGATTGGTATAGCCGGTACGACTGAAATAGTACTTAGCTCCATCCAGCTCGATCTCATTGAAGCTAAAGAAATTCATATTCTTCTCGGGATTGGAGCGATTCTTCAGAACCTGCTCGCCAAAGACTTCTTTGATCAGCTTCATGGAGAGCGGACCCTGGATATCCACTTTGACATATTTATCCGAAATATCCTCGGCAAAGACTTCTTCCCCATCCAGTTTGCAATTCATGATCCGGTCGATATCGGCAATTAGCTCCGTTTCTTCACCGTGAGACATGCCTGTGCCGGTGATATCATGTCCGGCATTGATCACCAGGATAAACTCTTCTTCTGCCACTCGCATGGCGATCAGATCGTCCTGAACCCCGCCTTTATCATTGAGCAGTAGGGTATATTTGCAAGCTCCAATCTTCATTTCTGCCAGATTTCCGGCCACAGCACGATTTAAAAGAGCTGCCACGTCCTTGCCCCAAAACCGGAGCTGAGCCATGTGGTCAATATTATAGACCGCTACTTTATTGACCGCTACTGCTTCTTCCAACACGGAAGTCTGATAGTTCACGGCCATATCATATTCGCCGAAATTGCTGCGTTTGGTGGAAACAGGGGTGATCCCCATCTTCTGTGCCAGAAGGGGTTTATACCAGTTTTCTTCAAGATCGAAAAGAAAAGTCTTTCTGATCTCTTGGGGAAAATCAAAACCAAGCTTGGACATTTCTACTCCTTATCGAGTTCTATTATTTACTCCAGTTGGATGGAATCAGCTTTTTTGTAAAGGATTTTCTTGTTGACTAATTCGATGGAGAAAGCTAGAAGGGCTTTCGTATGAATAAGACGCGTAAAAGAATAGCCTTGGTCGGCCCAGCCCCTCCCTTCCGGGGCGGAATAGCCCTCTTTGCCCTGCATTTGGGCAAGGAACTGGCACGCGCCGGTCACCAGCTTAAGTTCTTTAATTTCATAGATCAGTATCCCGGCTTCCTCTTCCCCGGAGGAGATCAATATGACGAACTCTCCGATTGCGCAGGGATACCCATGGAAAGGGTTTACACTCCCTATCTGCCCTGGACCTGGCCTGCAGCCATCAGGAAGATCCGGGATTTTAAACCCGATCTGGTGATTTTCTCTTACTGGCTCCCCTTCTTTGCCCCTTCCAGCGGATGGATTGCCCACGCTCTGAAGAGAAGCAAAATCATCTTCCTGGCGCACAATATCGAAAGCCATGAGAAATGGCCCTTTGCCGGACTTTTAAGAGAATATGCCCTCTCCAAAGCAGACCGGATCCTCCTGCTCTCTCAAGCCTGCTTGCGGGATTTGAACAGCTTTCTACCTCTCCGGATTGCCCAGAAGGGACTATTGGCTTTTCATCCCATCTACCCGCCTCATGATTTGCCTCAAAGCACTCCTGCCGATAGCAAAGCCACCCTGCTCTTCTTTGGCCTGATCAAGCCTTACAAGGGTCTCGACCTGCTACTTAAAGCCCTGGCTCTGGTGAAGAAGGAACTTCCGGAGATACACCTGATCATCAGCGGTGCTGTCTATGGCAGCTTTCAGCCCTATCAGGAACTGATCGATTCCCTGGAATTAGCCGATAGTATTGAGCTGAATCTGCGCTATGTAAACGAAACCGAGCTGGGAGAATTCTTCCTGCGTAGCCAGCTCTGCGTCCTGCCCTACAAAACAGCCACGCAGAGCGGTGTGATCGCCAATTCCTACAGCTACGACATCCCGGTGCTCGCCACAAAGGTTGGCGGCCTGAGTGAGTACATTATTGAAGGAAAAACCGGCTACCTGGTGCCGCCCGACCGGCCTCAGAAAATGGCAGAGGCTATCCTGAAACACTTTCGTGAAGAGAGATTCACAGCCATGCAAACCGAAATACGCAGCTACAAAGAGCAGTATTCCTGGTCTAAATTAGCTGCCCTTATATTGGAGTAAGCCTGAAAATCCTGTTGATCAGCTACTACTTCCCACCCTGTGGTGGCGCAGCGGTACAACGCTGGCTGCGTCTGATCCGGGAATTGGTCAGTTCCGGAGTCCGGGTCTGTGTGATTTGTCCCGCCGAAGGCATCTACCCCAATCTCGACGACAGCCTGGAGCAGCTCATCCCATCCACTGTAAAGGTAATACGAACCGGTAAGTCCCGCCTGGGAAAACTCTGGAAAAGCTTTTCAAACAAACCCATGCCCTACGGCGATCTGAAGACAAACAGCGAAGATAGCATGCTGCAGAAGCTCCTGATCTGGATTCGCTTGAATCTGATCATTCCCGATCTGAGGGTGTTTTGGGTGCCTGCAGCCTATAGAGCTGCCAAGGCAGAACTGCTCCTAGATCAATACGATACTATAATCACGACCGGACCGCCTCACTCCACTCATCTGGTGGGCTATCTGCTGAAGCGGAACTACAGGCTGCGCTGGGTGAGCGATTGGCGTGATCCCTGGACTCAGATTCACTACCTGCAGCTCCAGCCCCCCTCACGTCTCAGCCTGATGATTCACCGCTATCTGGAAAAGCTGATGCTGAAAGAATCCGACCTGGCTCTGGTGGTCTCCCGGTACATTTCTGATTCACTTCCCCCTGGCAATAAAAAGATACTCTATAATAGCGTTGATCCGGCTGACTTCCCTTCCTTGGACGAAATGAAGGGTTCTTTACCCGAGAAGGACAATGAAAGCTTTACAATAAAGTATATAGGACAACTTACTGCCGGGCAGGATATAACTTCTTTTCTTAAATTGCTCTCATCCCTGCCTGGCGACCTCCGATTCAGCTTTGTCGGAACCAGGATTTCAGGGGATTTGGAAGAGTTCCTGGGAACGCAACAGAACCTGATACTGGAGAGAAAAGGCTTCCTGAGTCATCGTGAGGCGATTGCTGAGATGCTCTCTGCTCAGGTTCTGCTGCTCTTGATCAATGATTATCCCGGCAGCGAGGGCATGGTGACAACTAAACTGTTTGAATACATTGCCTCCCGAAAGCCCATCCTCTGTATCGGCAATACAAATAGCGAAGCCAGTCACCTCATTAGAGACTATAATGCCGGAAAGTGCTTCGATTACACTCAGATAGACGAGATAAGAGACTACCTGCTTGAGCTCTATCAAGAGCATCAGAAGGGACGTCTGCACATCAATCAGACCGATCTGAGCAGCCTGATGCAGCCACATCTGCTGGATTATCTAAGCTAAATTCATACTCCACTACTCACTTTCTCGTCACTGATCACATGCCACTCCTACTCTTCTAACTTCTAACTCCTCACTAACTCGACACGCATGAGAAACCCATGTGACACCCATGTGACACCCATGTAAACTCATGCGTGTCACATGCGTATGAGATGCGTATCCTTGGGGTGCAGAATTGGGGAGTTCCTGCGGAATTCAGCCTAGTGACAAAGCCCCTTGAGGGCGTAAGATCATAGCGAGGGTGCGTAAGCCCCTCGTTGTGTAAACATAGGTATGTTTGTTTTTTCAAATCAATACCCCCAGCCTTGAAAAACCATGGTTTTCAAGGCTGGGGGTATTGATATTTCTTTATGGTGAATGTATGCTGGTCTGGTCGATGGGCTGCCGCCCGTCGCTATCAGATGAGCGCCCCTTCAGGGCTCTCTAGACTATTGGGGGGGGGGGTGTTCTTTTCACCACTCCATGGCGCTTCGGAGAGAGCCAATACACGCCACCACGTCAAAAGATAGTGTTTTGAATACGTCAAACCTATTGTGGTTTTATGTGTTGTGCTGGCTATGATTTATGAGCCAGGTATTCTGCGATCTCGCTACGCTCTTTATCAAATCCGGCTTTATTCATCAGGGCATAGGTGGCAATCTTTCCGGCTTCGACTCCGGGCTGATCCAGCGGATTGATATGCAAGAGTTTGCCTGTGAAGACAGTCTGGATCTCGTAGAGCATGATGAAGGCACCGATGTTCTCCTCATTCAGTTCGGGGAAAACGAGGTTGCAATTCGGACGTCCCGCTGTGGTGAGGGCGATCTCTGTGGCAAGGCGCTCGGCATTGAGCAATTCGCTGAGCTTTCTGCCGCCCAGGTAGCTCACCTCTTCCCTATCGGGATGGAGATTGGGAATGGTAAAATCGTTGTGGAACTGCTCCACTGTGAGGAAAGTGAAGATCTTGTCGTTGGGGCCTTCGCTATAGAGCTGCACCTGAGAATGCTGGTCGGTGGTTCCCAGAGCCTTCACGGGGGTTTGTCCCACGTAGATTTCTCTGCCTTTAACGTCGTAGCGTTTACCCAGGCTTTCTGCCCAGAGCTGCCGATACCAATCTGCAAAGTCGTAAAGACTACTGGAATAGGGCATCATCACGGAGATATTTTTGCCTTCCCGCATATAGAGATAATGCAGGAGGCCATTCAGATAGGCTGGATTGGATAAGATATCCGGGTTGTCACAAAGCTCCCGCATCTGTGCGGCACCCTTCAGCAAGGCAGCAATGTCACAGCCGGCAAAGGCACTGGACAGCAGCCCCACATCGGTGAGCACGGAGAAGCGTCCACCCACGTTATCCGGCACCACAAAGGCCTGATATCCTTCCTTGCCGATCACCTGGCGCAGGAAACCCTTCTCTTTGTCGGTGGTGATCACAATCCGGTCTTTGTAATCCGGATACTTCTTCTTGAGCAGATCCACCAGGATCATGTAGCCCGCCATAGTCTCGGCTGTTGTACCGCTCTTGGTGATCACATTCACTATCGTTCGATCCAGATCTGTCTGAGCCATTATCTCATGAAGGAAGACGGGATCAACATTGTCATAGACCAGGACTTTGCGCTTCAGATTTTGTTCGGTGCGCAGAGCGTTGTAAACGGCTTTGTTGCCCAGGGCGCTACCTCCGATCCCCAGAACCAGCATGGTGTCAAACTTTGGATCTATCCTGTTCACGTAGTCTGTGATGGGGCTGATATCTTGCTCGGGAAGGTTGTAGAAACCCAGGATGTCCGCCTTGCGGTCGTTGAAAATCTCCTGATGAGCATTTGCAATCGCTTCGCTCAGATCGGCCAGGCGGTGTTTTTCGATACCAGTGCGAATTTGCTTGGAATAAAATAGGTTTCCGGATTCATAGCGGATCATGATCACTCCTTGTTTGATGCTGGTGTTAGCTTTACGAGAAGCTCTTCGGTCAGTTCACGGCTTTGGCAAGGGTCGAAGCCCTGCAACAGCTCCATGGTGGATTGATCTGTATTGCAAAGCTGTTGCTTGGCGCTGAGGAATTGGTGAGGATTGATGCTAAAAGCTCTGATGCCCATGCCAAAGAGCAGGGGAATATAGCGCGGGATAGAAGCCATTTCTCCACAAACAGAGAGGCTTTTTTGATGTTTTTCGGATGCTTCGATACAGCAAGAGATCAGTTTCAGTACTGCTGGATGATGCTGGATATAGTAATCTGCCACCTGGTCGTTATTGCGGTCTGTGGCTAGCGTGTATTGCACCAGATCGTTTGTGCCTATACTTAAGAAGTCGCAAGCTTGGGCCAGATCATCTGCCATAATGGCAGCAGAGGGAATCTCAACCATTGCACCAAGCTCAATATCACTCCTGAAGCTGATGCCTTCTGTCTGCATCCTCTTCATAAGTTCCTGCACAAAGGCTTTGGCTTGCAGAAAGTCCTGAGCATCTACTATCATGGGAAACATAATGCGGATATTGCCATGGATTGAAGCACGCAGAATGGCCCGAATCTGAGTTTCAAAAAGTTGGGGATGGGATAAAGAAAAGCGGATACCGCGAGAGCCCAGGTAGGGATTCATTTCTGCCTGTCCGGGAATCAGGTGGGAGAGCTTATCGCCTCCGAGGTCAAAAGTGCGGATTGTGATGGGTCTGGGAGCCAAACTCTCGGCCAATTTCTTGTAAACCAGATACTGCTCATGCTCAGTGGGCAGGCTATTGCGGTCCAGGTAAAGAAACTCGGTTCGGAACAGGCCAATGCCATCTGGATTGAGCTTGAGCACCAGATCAAGCTCCTCGGGAAGCTCGATATTAGTCATCAGATCCAGCTTGATACCATTTGCCGTGACAGAAGGATTGTTACTAATGGATTCCAGAACTTGGTTTCTTCTCTCTAATTCGGTTACTTTCCGTTTGTATATTGCCATGGTCTCAGGATTCGGATTGGAGATCAGAACGCCCTCTTGAGCGTCCAGAATCAGCTCCTGGCCTTCTTCTAACTGATCTGTCAGGTTTTCGACACTCACCATGGAGACCAGACCCAGCGCCCGGCTCAGGATGGAAGCATGGGAATTGTAGCTGCCATTCACGCAGCAGTAGGCTCTCAATCCTGTTCTGGCATAGCTGCTGACCTGGCTGGGAGAGATATCCTCGAAGATGGCAATATCTTTGTCAGTCCAGAGGGTGAGCTCGTTTTTTCCGTGGTTCAAAATGTGATCTATGATCCGGCGGGAGACATCCTTGTAATCGTCCAGACGCTCCATAAAGTACTCATTGTCCATTTCCCTGAATTGAGAGCAGATCTTGCTATACACTGCATGCACTGCAGCAGCAGCGGAGTATTTGAGGGATTCAATAGTGTGTAAAAGCTCTTTTTCTATCTCCGGATCACGGAGGATTAGAAGATGAGAGTGCAGAATGTCACGCTCGGTTTCGGTGAGGTTCTGATTGTCCAATATGTTGTTTAGTTCTGCATCTATATGATTCAAGCTGTTTTGCAAGCTGGTGATCTCTGCATCAAGATCAGACTCTTTCACTTGCCTGGAAGGAATTTGCTGCTCTTTCCTCTCCTGAAATCTGGCCCTACCGATGTATATGCCCGAATGAACCACTAAACCTTTTAGTCTAAGGGTTCTACTCATCAAATCCCTCTTCAATGAGTTGGGAGATCTCTTCGATCAGGTAGGATTCATCGACGCCTTCGGCGATCAGCTCGAGTTCAGCACCACATTCGGCAGCGAGTATCATGACGCCCATGATGCTTTTGCCATTCACAATCGTCTCATCCCGGCGGATATGAAAATCGGAACGATACTTTGTAGCAGCTTTCACAAGAAGGGCAGAAGGTCTGGCATGAAGCCCCAGTTTGTTCTTAATTGTTATCTTTTTTTGGATCATTAGCTAGTGGCCTCACGCTCTTTCTGATGGTTTTTTGTCTGATTTCTTCATTCAACTTGCGGTTAAAATCTTCTGCTGCATCATAACCAACGTTCTTCAGGATTAGATTCATGGCAGCCACTTCAACTATGACCGAAACGTTCTTACCCGGTGAAACAGGCAGATATATGATAGGAATGCGGCAACCAAGATGCTCAGCATAACTGTTGGTGAGGCCAATCCTCTCATAATCCATATTCTCCTGCCAGGGCATGAGCTCGATTTGCAGATCGATAGTCTTTTGGGAACGAACCCGCTCTATCCCGAACATGCGCTCCACGTTTACAAAACCCACACCCCTGATCTCCATGAAGTGACCAAAGTTCTTGCCCGAGCGCCCAATCAGCAGATCATCGACATAACGCAAAGTAATCAGGTCGTCGCCCACCAGGCTATGACCGCGATTCACCAAGTCCAGAGCACATTCGCTCTTACCAATGCCGCTTTTACCTGTGAGCAGGATTCCGGAACCAAAGACGTCCAGAAGTGTCGCATGGATAGTCTTTTCGAGGGCAAAGATATCGTGTAGATAGCGTGTGAGCTGCTCCATCAGGTTGATGGTAGCCAAGCGGCTGGATAGCAGAGCGATATTGAGGTCGTTTGCCAGATACTCTACCACAGGAGGCAGAGTAAGCCCCTTGGAGACAATAACGCAAGGAATATCAGTCTTGAAGACATCCCTCATCCGGCTCAGCAGATCCTCCTCAGAGAGACTCTGCAGATATCTGATCTCAGTCTCTCCAAAGACCTGTATCCGCTCGGAAGCAAAGACTTCCAGGTAACCAGCCAGGGCAAGTCCCGGACGGTTTACATGGGGAGAATTGATCTTTTTATTCAGGGTTTCCGGCTCCGTAATCAGGGATAGAGCCATGTCTTTCTTCTTTGATTCAAAGAAGTCATATACACTGATTTCTTTCATACGTTATCGCCTTTAAATGAGAAAGGCTCAGTTCCCACTTTGTATCCGGGAACCGAGCCATCAGGATTGGTTGTTTAAGGTTCGATGAGCCTGAAGTGGTCTTCGTCCTTTTTCACTAACACGTTTATGTTATCTGTTTCCAGATTTCTGAAGATCAGGAAATCGCCTTTGCTTTCCTGCAGTTTCTCTATCGCATCCTGGGGTGACATTACATCTGCCACCACGCGTTTGGTTTTGATTGTCGTATGTGGTTTGGAGTCTTTGGTAACGGAAATAACTGAGGAGCGGGAGAATGGTTCGTACTGATCCTTCAAAGCCCTTTTCTGATGATCAGTGACCCGGTCTTTCAGTTTCTTGATTTGAGCCTCCATTTTATCAACGGCCGTATCTATGGATAGATACATGTCCATTTCCTCAGCTTCACTCTGCAGGCCAAATTTGGAAGCGTGCAGGGAGAGCTCGCAGATGTTGCGGCTATTCTCCAGAGCGAGGGTTGCGTGGATCGTGATGATGTGATCAAAGTACTTCTTCAGCTTGAGGCAAGATGTTTCCACATAATCACGAATAGCTTTGGTAAGCTCGAAGTGACGGGCAGTAATTGTAATCTGCATGTCTAATTCCTCCTGTCTTAGATTTTATGAATGGATAAACCGCTAAGATCCTCGAGAGCTTCCTTCAGAGCTTCTGAGAGAGTCGGGTGAGCAAAGACGAGAGCGTCCAAATCTGAGACTTTTGCTTTCATGGAGATCAATATCCCACCCTGAGCAATCAGTTCAGCAGCCTGGGGACCAATGATGTGCATTCCCACAAGTTGCTGGTTATCGGCTCGGGCAATCGTTTTTACAAAGCCAAAGGTATTGGACATCGATATTGCTTTCCCGTTTGCTGTGAAGGGGAATCTCCCGGTCAGGATTTCGCCGTATTTATCCCGGGCTTCTTGTTCAGTGAGGCCTACTGAACCAATCTCCGGGTGCGTGAAAGTGCATCTGGGGATGTTTTCATAGATCAGTGGCTCAATATGCTCTTGTTTGTTTTCAATCTCGTTTCTGATCTGAGCGGCTGCGATCAGACCTTGTTTGCTGGCAGTGTGCGCCAATTGCAGCTTGGCTGTGACGTCTCCAATGGCATAGACTTTGGGGAGATTGGTCTGCATGAGATCATTGATGAGAATAGCTCCTCGGTTTGTTTCGAGCTCCATGCTTTGCCAGGAGATGTTATTGGAAGGACTGCGTCCCACACTAAGTAAAACTTTATCAACCGTGAGCGTGTTTTCATTGGAGAGGCTGAGCTCCAACCCCTCGGATGCTGTGGAGATTGTTTGAACGGCTACACCAGTCTGAATCTTTATCCCCGTCTTCTTCAGAGCCATTGCCAGGCGCTTGGAGATCTCCTCATCTTCCAATGCAATGATTCGGGGTAAGAACTCAATGATGTGGACTTCGACCCCAAAGCTGGCAAAAATTGAGGCAAATTCACACCCAATCACGCCCCCACCAACCACAGCAAGCTTTTTGGGAAGATGATCAAGCTTGAGGATACCGGTGGATGATAGGATATTCTGCTCGTCTATTTCGATACCAGGAAGGCTGCGGGGGCCAGAGCCAGTGGCAACTATGATGTATTCTGCAGCATATTCAGTTTGATCAGTACTAATGATATAGTCTTCACCTGCTCTACGGATGTTGCGGGCAAACTCCTTGATAACCGGGATCTTCCTTTTCCTGAAGAGATACTCGATGCCGGAGACAAGCTGTTCCACAATCTTGTTTTTTCTATCCCAGACTTTACTATAATCAAGCTCCATCTCAAGGGCAGGAAGACCATAAGTTTCAGAATCCTGGAGCTCAGTGAAAAGCTCTGCAGATTTCACTAGCGTCTTGGTAGGAATACAACCCCAATTCAAGCAGATACCGCCAATTCGTTCACCTTCGAGAACTGCGACCTCTATGCCGTATTGAGAAAGCCGGATGGCCGTCTCATAGCCTCCAGGGCCTCCTCCGATGATAATGACTTTATATCTCTGCACTATATGCTCCTATTTCTTTCTTAATCTGCTATTCAGGATGCCGAGTTCGTCCCTGTATTTGGCAATGATTCTTCTGGATATATCAAGGCCTTCCATCTTAAGTTGCTCCACCAAATCCTGATCGCTGTAAGGAGAGGACTTATCTTCGGTTTCGATCAACTTTAGCATCTTGGATTTGACTCTTTGCCGGGAGACGCTGTCGTAGTTCTCGTCCCTCCCGGCTTTGGAATTGAAGAAATCCTTGAAGGCGAAAATCCCATATGGAGTCTCCATGTATTTGTGTTTTACGACTCTTGAGATGGTGGATTCAGAAACACCCAAATCCTGTGCAATAGCAGCGTAGGTAAGGGGAATCATCACTCCGCTGCTATTGTAAAAGAAGTCTCTCTGGTGTTTCACGATGGAAAGTGATACACGCTCCAAAGTGCGCATACGCATGAAGATTGATTTGATCAGGAACTTAGCAGAGTTGATCCGTTCGCGAACGAACTGCATGGTTTCTTTATCAAAGCTACCTCTGCTGATCAGCTTCCGGTAACGCTGGCTGATGATGATATTGGGAGTGATGTGGTCGTTGATAATCACAACATATTCTTCGTCTATCAGCTTCAGAGTCACATCCGGATATACATAGGCAGCACTGGCTGGGGCAAGCCTCATACCTGGCTTGGGATCAAGCTGCGCAATCTGAGTCCGAAGATTCATAATTGTGGCTTCCGAAACGCCGTAGAATGAAGCTATCTTCTGATATCTGCGATGTATCAGGTTCTCGAACTGCTCGTTTATCATTCCAACCAGTATCTGATTCTCCAGTTGCTCCTGACTAAGCTGAGCCATCAGGCATTCTGCCAGGTTTCGAGCTCCAATACCCTTGGGTGAGAGACCCATCAACAGCTGATGAAGCTCCACGCTACGCCGGGGATTAAGCCCATGTTGACGACCCAGACTTACGATAGAGAAGTCTTCGGGAAGGAACCCATTACTATCGCAGGATTCAAAGAGTTCCGTGATATAGTCTGTATCTGTTTCAGAAAGATCCAGGGGATAGAGCTGTTGAAGAAACTTCTCCCGGCTGTCATCCTCATACATGATGAGGGTTTCACTATGCTCACTATCGCCTTCCGTCTGACGACTTTCATAATTCATATGAAAATCGTTCCACTGATCCAGGATATCGGTGAGTTCTCGAGCTTCGCTCAGAGTCTCTGAGGTTTGATCGCAAGTCTCAGATTCTTCTATGGAAACACTTGATTCCGGGGCAGAGCTATCGAAGCTGCCCTCATCAATATCTTCCTCATCTTTCTCCTCTCTCAGCTCCAGGAGAGGGTTGTTAACCAGCTCCTGCTTGATGTAGGCTTCCAACTCCAGAATGGGCAGAGCCAGCATTTTGAGAGATTGCAGCATCTTTGGCTTAAGAGCCAATTCCTGCTTTTGTCTGAGTGAGAGATAGTGATCAAATCCGCTCATTAATCTACCCGAACATTGGGTTCGTCATGAACCGTTCTCCCAGATATACTTCTCTGGCTTTTTCATCATTGATAAGCTCCAATGAAGTTCCCGATACTATTATTTTTCCTTCGAAGATAATATAAGCCCGGTTCACGATTTTCAAAGTCTCAATTACGTTGTGATCAGTTATCATGATGCCGATGTTCTTGTCTCTCAGGCGACCAATAATATCCTGGATATCCGCCACGGCGATGGGATCGACACCCGCAAAAGGCTCATCCATGAAGATGAAGGCTGGATTGGTAACCAGCGCTCTGGTGATTTCCAGTTTACGGCGCTCACCCCCTGAGAGTGTGTAAGCCTTCTGTTTGGCCACATGAGTGAGGTTAAGCTCTTCCAGAGAAGAGGCCAGACGGTTCTTCTGTTCAATCTTGCTAATCTTGAGAGTCTGTAGGATCGCCAGAACGTTCTGTTCTACAGTAAGCTTGGAGAAGATCGAAGGTGCCTGTGCCAAATACCCCATACCCAGCCTGGCACGTTTGAACATAGCCATGTGGGTAATCTCACGGTCTTGGAAAAACACCTTGCCGGAGTTTGGCTTAGCCAATCCTATGATCATATAAAAAGTAGTGGTCTTCCCGGCTCCATTAGGGCCAAGGATACCAACTACTTCACCCTGTTTGATATCCATACTGAGATCGTTGACCACAGTACGCTTTCCATATATCTTAACGAGGTTTTGAGCTCGGATTTTATTTAGTTCCATATATGGTTTAATCTAATTGTAATGCTGAACTTGTCAAGTCTTACTGCGGAATCTATAGACACCATTGATGGAATCCCGCATCCTGATATACTCTAGTTTACTGTCTGGAGTAAACATAGCTTCCAGATACTGCCCTGTTGAGCGATTCTGAAAAAAGTCTCTTTCTTCCTCTTCTTCCTGCTGATAATAGTACGACACCCCATTTTCTGCCCGGAAGTCTCTGAGGTTTTTCCCATTGAAACCGATACGAACATATTCTGCCAGCACCCAGTTGGTCTGCCCGGCTCCTTCTTCCTCGGCAAAATCTACCCTGCAGGAATCAACCAACTCTGCCCTGGTCAGTTCTCGCTCGGTGAAATAGAGATAGAACTCCCGAGCTTGGGCTGTGGCAAAACCTGATCTGAAAACGGGCATCCCAGTAAATACAGCCTTCTCCTCTTGTACGAAATACAAAAGGAAATCGCTGGTAGCATGGTAATCCTGGCTATCTACTTTCACTCCAAAGGTGGCCACGATCTTCTCTTCCTCGTCAAAGTATTCAATTCTTTCTGCTGCGATAAAGAGAGTATCCGGAGAACCGGTGTGCAGACGGGGATTCTCAATCATATAAGCATATCCAGCTTTCCTGTCCCAGAAAGCATAACCGCAACTGGCGAAAGCGTTTTCCATCAGATCATAAGCCTTCACGTTGCCCCAGGTAGTGAGCTTCTGGTTCAACTGGTCGTAATTGGCAAAGTCGCTGCTGAACCATCTTTGGCTCCCATCCGGTTTAACTTCATCGATCCGGACTCTTCCTCCCAGATTCATCTGCTGGGAATTGCGATAATAGGCTAGGCTGTCTGCCGAAAGCGTCAGCGTATCATTTGCTACTACAACATTGCCTGTCAAACGGGCAATCTTGGAAGTATCCAAAATCAAAGCCCGGTTTGCTTTGAACTCAGTCTTACCATAGAAGAAATGCACATTCCCATTCAGTTCCAAAACCTGCTCTGTATCAGAGCGATTGAGAAAGAGCTTATCTGAATGCACCAGACGAAAGGTTTCAGCAGCTCTTCTTTGTGCTGGTAGAACCAGGATAATCAATAGTAATAAGCTACCAATCAAACACTTCTTCATCTTGAAAAAGTCCCTCTGCTTCCACGGAACTTAGCTCCGCAAAACTAATCGTTGCATTGGTTCTGAGATTGGTACCCTTGAGTACAGATCCATTACGGTTTAACACTACCCGATCCGGGGCTGTGATCTCATCCACGTTTCTATCCCACATAATCCTTCTGGTGAGTATCGAGCCGTTATTGGAATTCAGAACCACGTTCCCGCTGGCAAAGATGACGTTGCGGGCATCATCCACAATAGTTGTATCGGCAGTAATGGAGGTTCTGATATTGCCTGCAATGTCATAGGCTTTGATGCTAACTTTCCAGCCATTAAGTATCTTGCGATCATAGAAGCGCTCGATTCTATCGGCTTCCAGGATGTAATCCACCCGTTCACCCTTGAGCTCAGTGATCCGCACTTTGCCACTAGTCTCATCCGGAAGATTCCTATCCATAACCGGAGTCTGCATATCAAGCTTCATCCGTGGTTTACAGGACACACAGAAGAGTAGGACAAGAAGCAGACTAAGCTTTGCTAAGACTTTCAAGATAGGCATCAATCGCCTTGTCATATCTCTTTTGTTGAACCAGGATATGTCGGATGAATTCCCTCACGGCTCCTCTGCCTCCGGGAGCCTGAGTCACAAAATCAACCAGATTCCTGATCTCCTCCAGAGCGTCTGAAGGCGCTGCTGAAAAAGCTACTCTATTCATTGTAGGGATATCGTTCCAGTCATCCCCCATGTAAGCCACTGAATCCCAACCGATACCCAAATCCTCGAGTAATTCCTCGGTCTTTTTCAGTTTATTGGCAATACCCTGATAAACGTGATTGATCTTCAGATCTCTGCACCTTCTGTCCAGCAGCTCAGAACTGCGCCCGGTGATAACCGCCGTGCGGATATCTGTCTGCCTGAGGATCAGAAACCCCATCCCATCATGGGCATCAAAGTTCTTTAGTTCCAGTCCGGTCGAATCGTAGATGATTCTGCCATCGGTGAGCACGCCGTCGCAATCGAAGACCAGAAGAGATATCTTGTCCCAGCGTACGGCATTTTTATAGATCTTGCGGATATTACTCATAGTGATTCTGTAGAGCCTGTTTTATTCTCACACAATTCCCCAAAAGGGCATCCAACTGATCCAGTGGCAATATGCTTGCGGCATCTGAGAGTGCTTCCATTGGATTGGGGTGAACCTCCAGAAAAAGACCTTTCACTGCACCTGTTGCAATGGCCGCCGATGCCATCATGGCAGCATATTCCGGGGTTCCACCAGAGCTGCGGTTGATCGAGGGCTTTTGCATACTGTGAGTTACATCGTACACTATGGGATAACGGGAAGCGCTCATAATCGCAAAGCTCCTGAAATCCACCACCAGATTGTGATAGCCAAAGGAAGTTCCCCGCTCCGTCAGGATTATCTGATAGTTATTCTTCACGGTTACTTTCTCAGTAGCCGAGATCATATCTTCCGGAGCCATAAACTGCCCCTTTTTTATGTTTACAATCTTACCTGTTGAGGCTGCAGCGTGCAGGAGCTCAGTTTGCCGTGAGAGAAATGCCGGGATCTGGATCATATCGCAAACCTCCGCCACAGCTTGAACTTCCCTGCACTCGTGTACATCAGTGACCACCGGGAAGCCATAGGTATCTTTGAGCTTTTTCAACACTCCCAGTCCCTGATCCAAACCTGGCCCGCTATACGAGGTCTCAGCTGTTCGGTTGGCCTTCTTGTAAGAAGCCTTAAAGATCAGAGGAAGAGAATGCTTCTCAGCCAAACTCACCAGAGTTTCGGCTATCTGAGCCATAACATACTCATCTTCTATAACGCAGGGACCTGCTATCAGGAAGAAAGGCTCTGCGTGCAATAGTTCTTCATACAACATCTGCTAATCCTCGGAATTATTCCAAGTGGGGTCAGAGAGAAAGCTGCCGGGTAGTCTCCCACTTAAAAAGCTGATCTTCTCTGCCAAAGTGACCGTAGGCGGCAGTGGCGCGGAAGATTGGCTTGGTAAGCTCCAAGTACTCAATGATTCCCTTTACTGTCAAGTCAAATTCCCGGTTCAACAGCTCCACCAGCTTCCAATCCGGAGCTGCACCCGTGTTGAAGGTATCCACCATCAGAGACACAGGTCTCTTCTCACCAATGATATAGGCAATCTGGATCAGGCACTCTTTAGCCAGTCCACTGGCCACAAGGGATTTTGCCATGTGACGTGCCATATAGGCGGCACTGCGATCCACCTTGGTGGAATCTTTCCCGGAAAAAGCTCCGCCACCGTGCTGAGCCCAGCCACCGTAGGTATCCACGATGATCTTGCGTCCCGTCAAGCCTGTATCTGCAGCCGGGCCGCCCTCTTCCCACATTCCTGAAGGGTTCATCTTGAACTCACACTTATCGATCTCGAACTCATGAATGCTCTCAGCCTCAATCCGCTTGATCACTGGCTTGGCAACCAGCTCGATGATATCATCTTTCATGCGCTTAAACTCTGACTCACTGAGTTTTATATGATTGGTGGAGATAACCAGTGTATCCAAAGCCACAGGAATCCTTTCCTGATACCTGAAACTCACCTGGCTTTTGGCATCCGGCAGGAGATAGGGCATAGCACCGCTCTTGCGCTGTTTACTTAGTTCCTGCAGCAGCAGATTTGCAGTCTGGATAGGCAAGGGCATCATCTGCTTAGTCTGATCGCAGGCGTAGCCAAACATCAGACCCTGATCTCCGGCATTGCCTTCCCAAGCATTGCTGCGCAGCTCGCCGGATTGACCATGCAGATAGTTTTCTATGGTACAGTTATAGTCAAAACCTTTATCGTTGCGCGTATAACCAATCTCGCGGATCACATCTTTGATCAGAGCGCTGGAATCGAGCTCTTTGGAGGAGGTAATCTCTCCACAGAGTATTACCCGGTCTTTGGTAACCATGGATTCGCAGGCCACTCTGGACTGGGGATCCGATTTGAGGTAGGCATCCAAAACGGCATCGGAGATCTGATCGCAGACCTTATCGGGATGCCCTTCTGAAACGGATTCAGAGCTGAATACAAATTCACTCTTGCGGTTGCTCAGGTCAGCATGTAGTGCTGTCATAGCATACTCCTTAATTCTTTCACTAATTCAAAACAAATAAAAAAGCCGGCGCTAAAGCCGGCTCATAAAGAGTAACCCGCGCTTTAGCACATTTGTAGGGCGGAGCAAAGGGGAAATTACCGCCATCATCTATAAAACTGCACCTGCAAGCAGGAACAGCGAATAAGCATGGTACATCTCCGGGGATTCGAACCCCGGACCCACTGATTAAGAGTCAGTTGCTCTACCAACTGAGCTAGAGATGCACGTTGTTTCGGGTCATCCTTTTTAGGCGGCTTATATTGTCAAGCTTCTTTTCAGACTTGCAGGTGCCAAGACCTGAAGCAGTCTGAAGTCCAAAGCTCGCGGCTCCCTTTTACAAACAGCTGTTTTGCAAACCTCTAAGTCCGACCCAAACAGCAGCGTTAGACTCAGCAGAGGAGTCAATTATATTTAGACGAAGATCAGATTATTTTCTTGACATAATAAGATAGTATCTTTCACTTGGCAAAGTGATCAGGACTTGCCTGAAACGGTGTGCTGAAAGCCATTTATCAACAACTTCAGGTTTGTCCGGGGAGGAATCATGGTGAAGAATGTTTGGATGCTAATGCTGGGACTCATACTGGCTTCAGGCCTTAGAGCAATACAAGCAGAAGCCCGGCAGTTACAAGTCTATCCTCATAATATCCACTGTGACATCGTGCTGAATATTGACAGGAGTTACCAGGACTTTAGCTTCAGCATAAACCCTACTCCGCTACTAAGAACCTATTACGATTATATGATTGGCAGCTACAACGGTAACCCTCTGCAATTAGTACCAACAAATAACGGAACCTTATACTTGATGACATATCATGGTTCCAGACAACCCACGTCAAACAGGAGAGTATTCTGTTCAAGAATTGAAACAGATTCCCAGATCTATACAGGCGAGATGACAGAGCTCACCAATGCAGAAGGATTCCCCGGCCTGTCCATCGATCCTGTCCTTGGAACTCCGCATTATGCCATGCAAGTAAATTATGACGGAGATCCCTACCAAGAAGTCATGTATGTCTCTGAAGAAATGCTCTTCGGCAGTTATGAAGACTTCTTCTTCAATCAACTACTAGTCAACAATCCCATCACCATTACCAGCGGATCGACAACAACAACAGATAATACATTCCTGTGGCCGATAGTCACTACCGGTCCCTCACCCATTGCAGGTAAACGCAGGGTTTATGTGCTGTGCTCCAATGCAACAGGACATGGCTCATCATCCCGTGGAAATCCACTAATAGCCATGGCTGATTTTGACTACGAGGATGTTGAACTTGCAATACCTCTCGTCTGGAACTATGTCACTCTGCCTGAATTGAATGACTGGAACATTGATCCCATCACACAGAGACAAATGTATCTTACTATCCTTACTGATACTGCAGGAAGCGTTTACTTATGCGGATATCATGATACAACAATCGGTGATGTTCAGACCCCTGAGATTGACATCATTAGAAGTACAAATTATGGAACCGGAACCTGGACCAGGAACTCATTCCCCACCAATGTAAGCTCATGGAATCCCCCTGCTGCATTGGGAAGCAACGTTGGTTACTTCACGGATGATTTGAATGTACCCTATGAAGATTCAGAGCTGTTCTGGACTTTGAAAAATTCTTCCCATTTTAATGCCGTTATGGATTCTGATGGCAACATACATATGCCTGGCTTGTGGGCTCTGACCAACAGCGATGGAGGCTATTATCCTGCCCTGCAATATGTAAAAGAATTTGTGTATAGGCCATCCAACAATCAATACATCATTAGAGATATATCTCCCAGGAAAGATCTCAATGACACAAACAATGCAAACATGCAGCCCTGGGACATGGAGCCTCCCTTCGGAGAAGTGGATTTCTGGTTAGATGAGAACACTCACTCCATTCCCGGAATGTATTTGCCCTGGAACTTCCCCTACTATGATGCTACTGCCCACAATGGCGCTATGATGTCCTACTACAACAATATCAAGCTATCAGTCAACCAAGAACAAGGGATGATGGCTGCCGTTTGGCAGAACTGCACCGGTGCCTGGCTGGGTCAGTCTCCCTGGACATACACACCGGAAATCCATATAGCTTTATCCTCCGACAACGGCGCTTCCTGGAGCGAGCCGATCATCCTGAATAACATCGATAATCCCCAACTGGCAGGTATCAAACCAATGTGGGTTTATCCCGCCAATATGATTAAGTATGTTGGAATGCAGGGTAATAGGAAGGTCGGCAAGATGGGACTAATGTTCCTGGATGATTTCACTTGGGGTGCTAATGCGCTTACTCCACCCGTTCATCCCAATAACGACGGTGGACAGGTGATGTTTACTGAGTTGGAGATAGTCTTTCCGGGAGGTGAATATCCTCCTGATCCCTTTGGTGATCCGGTCGGCACACCCAATATGACAATCAATACGGAAGTCAGAGTGAACGGCAATCCTGCCACAGTAAATGATGTCCTGGCCGCTTATGCTATCGTGGAAGGTGTGGCAGAAATTAGAGGGAAAGCCTGGCTTGTGGATGGGCCAAACCCCAATACCAGAGTCTGCCAACTCCAGTTGCATGTCGAAAACAATGAAGAGCCCATCTACTTCAAGATCTGGCGCAGCAATTCACAAGAGATCTTTTTCTGCTCTAATATAGTGACGGGGCAGATTGGCGGCAACCTTGGCTCCTGGCCAGATGACATGTACCAGATCAATACCTTGAACGGGAACCAGGTGGCTACCCCTTACTTCAATCTTGGTTCCGCCACTTATCATACAGCTCTATACGTTCAAATCCTATGCTCAACCCCAGGAAGCTCTATCTACTACACGGTTGATGGAACAGAGCCAAACCCGCAATCGACGCTCTATGAAGACCCAATCTATATACCGCTGGGAAGCAACCTGGTAATAAAGGCCAAAGCCTACCTGGGAAGCGCTGGTAGTACCACAGCATCTGGAACCTACATCACTATCGGCACTCTGCCTGCACTTACTATCAATCCACCTTCTGGAACCTACTTCTTCCCCATCAACGTCTCCTTAAGCTGCCCTATATCAGATGCCCCGATACGTTACACTTTTGATGGAAGCATTCCTACAGAAGACTCACCTCTATACACAGGAAGTCTTCCTATAGCTTTCAGCATCACTCTTAAGGCCAGAGCTTTCAGGGCTGGTTGGAACCCGGGGCCGATAGCAACAGCGGAATACATCCTCCCGGTATCAACCGATCCCGAAACCCCAAGCCCTGCCTTCACCGGCATCCACACCCTTTACCCCAATCCCTTCCGGGAGTCTGTCAATATCCGTCTCGGCATCAAAGACACAGAGCAGGACTACAGCCTAACGATCTATAACATCCGGGGTGAAGTTGTGTCCCGCCAAGCAGGGCATGGCATTGGCTTCCTGGATCTGGTTTGGGACGGCAGAGATAGCCACGGACGAAAGGCAGCAGCAGGTATTTACCTTTTGAGATTCCGTAGTGGAGAGACCACTCAGACTCGTAAACTGATTCTCAACTAGGGGATATATCATGCTTGCGGTGGTAATCTTCGATTTGCCACATCGACCGCTGTCAGCTCACACACTATGCAGTTGGGCTGTGATTAGGTTTGTAAATGTCCCAGATTTCGCCCTGATTCGACTCAGTATTCATAAAGTACTATAGAATAAGCTTTTCTTTAGCTTTCGCTAATGTATCGCTAAAGGATCGCTAAGGAATCGTTAATGAAGCCAATAGGCGAGAACTGAGGAAGAGCTTGACAGCCTGATGCCTATCAGTTAGTTAGCAAGCTTATTAGTTTCGGGATAATGCCCGATGCCTAAACACATGACAGGAAATTTTTTTGGGAGGATTTATGAAGCAGTTTGCCCTTATTATGATGTTGTGCCTGGCTCTGCAATACGTGAATGGAGTCACCAGATCGGTGGGTAACCCGGATCGGAACCTGATTCAGGTAACCGTCGGCAGCGGTGATGAGCTAGCCCCAATACCCGTGCATCTGTTTTATCGCACTTCTCTGTTTGAGAGAATCTTTCTTTCCGAAGAAATCAATGCCGCCGGAAGCATTACTCAATTAGTCTTTTACAATAGCTTTGCAAACGATATCCTGGATACTCCCACCATGATTTGGCTGGGCGAGTGTCTGGAAAATGATCTCACAGGTGGCTGGATTCCTTCCTCAAGGCTGAATCTTGTCTTTGACGGTCTGGTGAACTATCCGCTCGGGCAAAACACGATCACCATCAACCTCCAGAATCCTTATCCATATCAGGGTGGGAATCTGGTGCTGCTAGTCTTTAAGCCTTGGCAGGATGTTTACACTGTAAACAATAACAATTTCCTGGCTGATACTGTGGGAGATAATCGCTCTCTCTTTAGCTATAACCACAATACAAACATCAACCCCAATGGTCCTCCTCCCACCGGTGTCACCGGCCAATTCCCCAAAACTACCTTTGTGATTGATACTACTGGAACTGGAAGTCTTTCCGGCTACGTGCGGCAAGGCGCTACTCCATTGGAAGGAGCTCTGGTTAGCATAGCAGACAGCCCGGTCTATCGCTTCACAGATGAAACCGGAGCATATTCATTCCCCTATCTCCAAGCAGGGAATTACATTGTTCAGGCGGAAAAGACCGGATATCAAACCTTGATGCAGGCAATTGGGCTATCATCCGGACAAAGCTTAAGTCTGGATTTTAACCTGGATGCTTTGCCACAGTACTTCGTGATGGGTCGGGTCGTGGGAAGCGATAATACTGCTCTTGGGATTGCTGGCGCAGAGATGAGGATCGACGGTTATGCCAGTTTTGAGTGCACAACAGATGATACAGGCAGTTTCTTCCTTCCAGCTATTTATGCCAATCGGTCTTACACTTACACAATCAGTTCTCCCGGCTATCAAACCCTTAATGGAGCTTTCAATTTGGGAAATACAGATTTGGATATGGGAGATTTGGTCTTGTCGGAAGTGGCTTATGCGCCGCAGAATCTTACTGCCATGGAAGGTGGAAGTGGAAGCCAGGTGGATCTGAGCTGGGAAGCTCCGATGGAACCGGATTCTGGCTGGTTACACTATGACAATGGGGATAACTATAGCTCCTTTGGTACTGGTGGATCGCTTAGTTTTGATGTTGCTTCCCGGTTTCCCGCAGATTCTTTGGCTGCCTATGCCGGTTCTTATCTACAAGCCGTTCGTTACTGGCCTGCTACAGGAGGGAACTTCGTGGTCAAGGTCTGGCGCGGTGGCAGTGTTGAAGGTCCCGGAGCACTGATAGTTAGCCAACCGGTTGTGCCGGTTCTGAATGCCTGGAATACTCTGCAGTTGGATTTTCCCGTACTCATCACGGGAACAGAAGAGATCTGGGTGGGGTTTCTCTGCGATGCAACAGGTGTGAATCTGGCTTATGCCGGTTTCGATGCAGGACCCGCCGTTAATGGCTTTGGCAATATGATTCAATGGCAGGGAAACTGGACTACTCTCCTGGCGGTGAACAGCTATTGTGACTTTAACTGGAACCTGCAGGCCTACGTTGGTATCACCGCTCCGGACGGCTCTGATCATCTGGTAGCTTTGGGTTCTGATCGAAGAGAAATGCTGGGCTACAGAGTCTGGAGATTCTTGCAGGGTCAGGAAACTAATGAATCTGCGTGGACAAGTCTCAGTCCTACGGCATTGACTGAACTGAGCTTTGTGGATAATGGCTGGGAAAGCCTGCCTTCCGGGAACTATGTATGGGCTGTGAAAACGGTTTACAGCGGTGATGTGCTCTCTGAGGCCGCCTTCTCCAATCCTTTGACCAAAGTAAGCCAGATGGGCAGCATTGCGGGAGTGTTTCGCAGTCAGTCCAATCAAGCCATCGCAGGTGCTACCGTGAGTGCAGGAAGCAACAATACCACAACCAATGCCGCAGGAATGTATGTGTTAGCTCTACCGGCAGGTACTTATAGTGTTACTGCCTCTGCACCCGGTTACCTCCCCGAAACTATGACTGGAGTAATCGTACAGAGCGGAGAGGGCACTCCCCTGAACTTCATGCTGGTTTCTGATAGCTATCTGATCTATGCAGATGGTTTTGAAAGCTATCCCGATTTTGCCCTTAGTTTCTCTCCATGGATACTCGATGATGTTGATTTGAGCCACACTTATGGTATTACCGGCACAACCTGGACCAATATCTATGAGCCCATGGCTTTTATGATCTTTAACCCAAGTGCAACAGTGCCTCCATTGATCGATTTTGAACCTTATGAAGGAGATAAATTTGCCGTCTCTATAGCATCGACTACCCCCCCAAACAACGATTGGATAATCAGCCCCCTGGTTGAGGCAGGATTTATCAGTTTCTGGGCTCGCTCCTATGTGGCCGACTATGGTTTAGAACGCTTTAAAGTAGGCATATCTACAGGATCAGTTATACCTCAAGCCTTTCAAATAATCAGCGGTCCAAATTACCTGGAAGCACCGGTTATGTGGACTCAATTTACCTACCATCTACCCTCTGAGTACTATTATCAGAACATCCGGGTAGGCATCCAATGTCTTTCTGATGACGCTTTTATCTTTGCACTGGATGATTTTCATGCTGCCGGAATTACAGCCAATGAAGAAGATACCAATTCCTCAGCCTTGCTCACCCGGTTACAAAGTATTTACCCCAATCCCTTCAACCCTGAAACCACTATCCGGTACAGCTTGAAGGAAGCAGGAATGGTCAGCTTTGGTATCTACAATTTGCGGGGACAATTGGTGAGAACCTTGATGGTAGCCCAAAAGCCTGCCGGGAATCACAGTATTGTCTGGAATGGTTTGGATAATAGTGGACGTGCTGTATCCAGCGGAATCTATTACTGCAGAATGAGTTCCGGAGACTTTACGAGCAGCCTTAAGATGATCCTGATGAAGTGATTGGGGAGTTTTTACCTTGACACATAGCCATAATCAGCTATGGGTGCTGCATTATGGAAGAATATCATAATCCTTTTTGTTTTAACTTACCTGTTTTACAGACTTTTACAGAGTTCAGAGAGAAAATAGTGCAGCTTTCTACCCAAGGAAGCTCTCCTCTGGCTTTTCTTGCCTCTCCGAACTCTGAACTACTCTGCCTGATGGGCAAGAGTGGAGATGATCTTGTGCTACTCCGTTCGGAATTCCCCCCTGAGGGCAAGTATCCCTGCTTCAGCAAGGACTACCCAGCTTTCCACATTCTGGAGCGTGAGCTCTGGGAGGAAACCGGTCTGATCCCGGAGGGGCATCCCTGGCTGAAACCTCTGCGCTATCCCCAAGGATCCACTCGTAGGATCGAAGATTATCCTTTTCTAAAGAGCGAATCGCTGTCTCTGCATGAAGTGGGAGTTGGGCCTGTACATGCAGGAGTTATCGAGCCCGGACACTTCAGATTCATCTGCAAGGGAGAAAGCGTTCTACATCTGGAGATCCAGCTTGGTTATCAGCACAGGAATGTAATGGAACTGATCAGAACGGGGGATATCCGCCATAAGATCTGCCTGGCAGAAAGCATCGCTGGAGATACAGCCATCGGGCATGGTTTGGCCTACTGTTTGGCAGTGGAAGCAGCTTGCGGCGTGAAAGTGGAGGGTGGTCTTGCTGCCCTCAGAAACATTGCTTTGGAGCTGGAACGAATCGCTATGCATCTGGCAGATCTCTCAGCTCTCTGCGGAGATGTGGCATTTCAATCCGGCTTGAACTTCTATGCCGCTCAAAGAACGATTATAATCAATTCCAGTCTCGCCATCTGTGGCAGCCGCTTTGGAAAACGCTGGCTTCAGCCCGGAGGAGTGAACTATGGGATTGATAAGGATCAGATTACCGTACTTCGGGAGACTTTGAAGAACGCTCAGGCTCAGATAGAGAAGATATCCGCCGCCGTTTTTACAGATTCCGGCGTACAGAACCGTTTTGACAGCACCGGTTCCCTAAGTCTTCGTGAAGTGACTGAGCTCAATATGAGCGGAGTTACTGCCAAAGCAGCAGGTCTTGCTATTGATGCAAGGCAGGATTATCCCTTGCTGGAACAGGCAGAATATGCAGTGCTCACTTGTGAGAACGGAGACGTCCAGGCTCGTGCTTGGCTGAGGCATCTTGAAATCCAGCAATCGTTTAACATGATCTACCGAATGCTGGACGGACTTGAAGAAGTGAAGGCATCAAGCAGTCTGGAGCTTCCTGCTCCCCAGGCAGATAGAATCTGCGTCTCAATCGTGGAAGGCTGGAGAGGCAGGATTGTGCATCTCCTGAGAACTGATCATAATGGTGCCACCCAGAGCTATCGAATCTATGATCCCTCTCTGCACAATTGGTTTGCTTTGGCTTTGGCGGTTAGAAATGAAGGTATCTCAGATTTCCCGCTCTGTAACAAAAGCTTTGATCTCTCCTACTGCGGACAGGATTTGTAAAGGATGATGAATGTTTGAACTGATAAAAGCACGGCTCGGTCATGGATATCAGGCAATACCAAATCCGCTTAGGGCATCCATACATCCATCTTTCCCGGGTCTGCCACGAATCCTCAGGGCTCACGACGGTGATTTCCTAAGTGCCAGTGAGCTCTGCCCCACACATGCTATTACTGACAACTGCCTGGATCTGGGAAAGTGTAACTTCTGCGGTCTCTGTCAAAGGCAGTTCCCGGAGACTTATCGTTTTGATCCGGAGTTTAGGATGGCTGCAACAAAGCGAGAATCTTTGATTCTGAGCTGGCTACCTGAGCAGGGAGCTTCCAGCAAGCCGATATTAAAGACTGATCCACAGTTAGCCAAGCTGTTTGGAAGGTCATTTGCGCTCCGTAACGTCTCTGCCGCAGGATGCAATGCCTGTGAACTGGAACTGGGAGCGAGCTCCAATGTGAATTTTGATATGGGACGTTATGGTCTGGAAGTGGTGGCATCTCCGCGCCATGCCGATGCTCTGATAGTCACAGGACCAATCTCGCAGAATATGGCCTTTGCTCTCAAGGAAACCTGGGCTGCCATCCCAGAACCCAAAGCGCTTATCCTCTGCGGCTGCTGCGCCATCAGTGGAGGAGTGTTTGCGGGTAGTAACGCTTTGGATAGAAGCTTCCTGGATACGGTGAAGCCATCTCTGTATATCCCGGGATGTCCGGCTCATCCGCTCAGTATTATCCATGGACTTAATGCTCTGATTGGGAGGCTCTGATGCTGGTCTATGGTTTGATAGTACTCTTTCTTGCCCTTTTGCCTGCCCTGTGGAAGCAACGAGGGATATTTGCCCTGTTGGTAAGCCTTTCTTCTGCTTTGTGCACTGTTGGCTACTGGGAAGTACTGATCTCTGCTGTTTCGCAGACTTACGCCTTGTCTTTACCGGGTTTGGGGAATATTACAGAATTGGTTTCATCTCCTCTGTCCGCTTGGTTTGGCTTGATCTTTTGTCTGGGCTTTCCCTTGGGAACCCTGTATGCTTTGGGATATCTGAAAGCTCATCCCACCGAGGGAGAAGCTTCGCATCTCGTCTGGCTGGGCATGATGTTTCTTTCCATGCACCTGGTGCTGCTGGCTTCCAATAGTTTGGTCTTCATGCTGGCGTGGGAACTGATGAGTCTATCCTCTTTTCTGGCTATTCTCTACGACCGTGACAGTGTTGAGAGCAGGAAGGCTGCACTTTACTATCTGATAACTATGCAAGTGGGGGCGGGGATACTGCTATTGGGCTTTGGTAAGCTCTTTATCGATAGCGGCACCTTCCTCCTGCAAGGAGCTTCTCTGGGCAATGTTGCCAAGTGGCTGCTGCTGATCGGTTTTTCCTTCAAGGCTGGCTTCTTCCCCTTCTACTCCTGGCTGCCCAAAGCTCATCCCGTTGCTCCCTCACATCTCTCCGGATTGATGAGCGGCCTGATGATCAAGACCGGTATCTTTGGAATCATCTGGGTGTTTCTGAACTCCACCTGGCAGGCTTGGGAAATCTATCTGCTTCTGGGAGTTTCTCTAGTAACAGCTTTTAATGGAGTTATCCACGCTTTGGCAGAAGACCATCTGAAAAAGGCTTTGGCATACTCTTCCATCGAGAATATCGGCATCATCGGGATAGCTCTCTGCTTCTGGCAATTGGGCTTGATTCTGGGAAATGTTGATATGGCTACTCTGGCTCTGCTGGGAGCGCTGTTGCACAGCTTCTTCCATAGTCTTTTCAAACCTCTGCTCTTTTACCTCAGTGGTAATGTGTTAATCGCTACTCACAGCCTGTATCTGAACGAACTGGGCGGGCTGGACAAGAGAATGCCATATAGTTCAAAGCTTTTCATGATGGGAGCAGCCTCCATATCTGCCCTGCCACTTTTCTGTGGTTTCAGTTCAGAACTGGTGATCTTTGGCAGTATTATCCGAGGATTTGGCAAAGAAAGCCTGGCTCAAAGCATCTGTGCTGCTGTTGCGGGAGGGGGATTGGCTTTCGTGAGTGCTTTGGCACTGATTGCTTTCTCCAAGCTTTATAGCATTGTCTTCTGTGGGGAACCCCGCACGCAGAAGGCAGAGAAGGCAGCGGAGCAGAGAGGGCTTCTGTTGATCAGTCCCGCAGTATTGGCTCTGCTTTGCTTTGTGCTGGGTCTCTTCTCCTGGCTAGCTCTGAGCATGATGAATAATCTCACAGATTGGCTTGGGCTGAGCGTTGTTACACTCTGGGAATTGGTTCTCACTCTCCGGCTGGTTAGCCTGGTGCTGGCTCTCTTGCTGGGGGTCTTTGTACTGATCTACCTGCTCAAGAACAAGCTAACAAAGGTGTCCTGCCACACCACCTGGGGTTGTGGATATCAGAAGAGCAGTTCACGTCTGCAATACACATCCGGAGCTTATACTGACCCCCTGGCTTACTTCCTGAAACCTTTCTTACAAAGACATAGCTCTCAGAACGCTCCGCAAGGGTATTTTCCCTCCGAGCTAAGCCATAGCGATGAGGTGAGAGATTACCTGGACTCAAGCCTGATAGGGGGAGTTAATAAGCTTCTGAGACGCTTCCTGGATCTCTTTGCAGGAATCCAGAACGGACGCACAAACTCCTATATCTCATGGCTGATGCTGGCTCTTCTGATCCTGTTGCTTTGGGTATTGGGGGCAAGATGATTCTAAATCTGCTCCTTATTCTTGTGATGCCACTATTCTTCATTGGCATCATCACGAAAACCAAAGCTATCTGGACCGGACGAAAAGGACCCAGCTTGCTGCAACCCTTCTACAACTTTTACAAACTCATGGGAAAGAATGAGATTCACAGCACCAGCAGTGGCCTGCTCTTTAAGATAGCACCTGTGCTGGCTCTGATCTCGGTGTTCTTTGCCGCTCTGATGGTTCCCTTCGGAACCAAGACAGCCGTTCTGGGCTTCCGTGGAGACTTCTTCCTCTTCATGAGCCTCTTGGCATTATCCAAAGCAGTCATGGTGATCGCTGCCATGGAGACAGCCAGCAGTTTTGAAGGAATGGGAGCTTCCCGCGAGATGTCCTTCACGGCCTTCCTGGAGCCTGCCTTCCTGCTTATGATAGGCTCTCTGGCTTATTCAGGGGGACTAGAGAGCGTTGGACAGCTATTCTTCAGTCACACAGTGAACCTGCATGATTCCTGGAGCTTCATTATAGCAGTGCTATCTGCTCTGGCTCTCTTTATCATGCTGCTGGTGGAAGGAGCAAGAGTGCCTTTTGACGATCCTGCAACGCATCTGGAACTCACGATGATACATGAAGTAATGGTGCTGGATACCAGTGGTGTCAATCTGGCTTTGGTGCACTACACAGCAGCTCTCAAAATCTGCATCTATGCAGCTTTGATCAGTAACTTCCTGGTTCCCGGAGAACTAAGCGGAACACAAGTTCCACTGATCTTCCTCGCAGGGAATATCGGCCTTGCCATCCTGACAGGCCTGCTGGAATCCCTGATAGCCAGATACAGAATCAGCCGGAACCTTGAGCTGGTGATCATCCCTCTTTCTATTGCCCTATTGGTACTGGCTGCACTTATTGTAAACAATCTGGGAGCTATCTGATGGCAGATATATTACTCATTCTTTTTGGAGTTTCCCTCCTCTTTGCCTCGATCACGAACATGCTGAGAGGACTGGTGCGAATCCTCTTCTGGCAAGGACTGATCCTCTTTGTACTTACTATCCTCAAAACCAATGAGCTGAATCTCTGGGAATTCATCTTTGTGGCAGTGGAGACCATCGTCTTCAAAGCAATACTTATCCCCTGGTTCATCAACGACACGATCAAGAAGAACAAAACCAAGCGAGAAGTCGAACCCTCGGTTTCAAACTTCTTCTCCCTGGGAATCATGTCCCTGATCTTTGCCTTTAGCTTCTTTATTGCTCTCTGGAGCGGGAAAGGCCCTGCCAATCTCTACCCCATGCACTTCGGCATAGCCTTTGCAGCAATCCTCAAGGGTCTGTTTATCATCATTGCCAATAAGAAGCTTATCACCCACCTTATGGGTTACCTGATTATGGAAAATGGCATCTTCCTGCTCTCGTTGGCTATTGCCAGTGAAGTCCCTGCGGTAGTAAGCTTGGGAGTATCTCTGGACATCCTGCTCTCCATACTTATTGCGGTGCTTTTCATCAACAGAATCAGTAATACGTTTGAAGAAGCTCATAGCGACGAGCTTTCCACACTAAAGGATTAAGTAAATGACATACTTTAGCTTATGGCTCTATCCCATAGTTGCAACACTCGCCAGCCTCTTCTTTAGAAGTAAGAACCTGAACCGCCTCTTGTTACTGACCCACAGTCTTCTTCATCTGGGTTTTGGATTGGCTTTGCTGGTTCCTCAGACGGGATTTGCGGCTTGGTTCAAAGCAGATACTTAT
The DNA here is from genome assembly GCA_023421135.1 of Candidatus Cloacimonadota bacterium. GTDB lineage: Bacteria > Cloacimonadota > Cloacimonadia > Cloacimonadales > Cloacimonadaceae > PHBP01. The sequence goes on from JAEZUG010000018.1 coordinate 62,217, forward strand.
GCTCAGATCTTCTTCCTGGTCACTGCCATACTCTACACAGCGGCAGCGTTTTATCCCCTCACCGGGCACAACAAACTCAGTCCCCGACAGAGCAGCATATACACAGTTTGCCTCATGGCCTTCGTAGCCTCAATGGACTCCGCAAACCTCTCTCAGAACCTGGGATTGATCTGGGTCTTTGTGGAGACAACTACCCTTGCCAGTGCTATGCTGATTAGCTTTGAACATCGCAAGCAGTCTCTCGAAGCAGCCTGGAAATATCTCTTTATCTGCTCGATTGGAATAGCTCTGGCTTTTGTCGGAATCCTGCTCTTGTTGGTAGCACAAAGCAATCACCCCAGCCTGGTTTTATCCCATGTGACAAACAGTATTGGAAGCATCTCCCCCTTCTGGTTAAAACTCTCTTTTGTCTTCATGCTGATCGGGTTTGGCACCAAAGCCGGCTTTGCTCCGATGCACTTCTGGTTACCAGATGCCCACTCAGAAGCTCCCGCTCAGGTCTCCGCCTTGCTTTCCGGAGCACTATTAAACACAGCTCTACTACCTTTGATACGGATGCAGAGTCTGATGAACGCAGCCGGCGAAGGCAGGCTGGCCTCTCAACTATTCCTGGCACTGGGCATTCTCTCCGTCTTTATCGCAGCAGTCTTCATTATCAGGATAACGAACTACAAACGAATGCTGGCCTACTCATCAATAGAGAACATGGGAATAATCCTGATCGCCTTTGCTTTGGGAAAGACAGCAGAAACTGCCGGGTTGATCCATGTGATGGGACACTCTCTGGTGAAAGCAACTCTATTCCTCACAGCCGGGAATCTCTACATGATATATGGTGAAAAGGACTACACCAAGTGCTCCTCTTTGCTCTCCCGCCATCCCGCCAGTGGCTGGCTCTGGCTCCTGGGATTTGCCTTCATAATTGGGCTGCCCCCCTCCCCCCTCTTCATCAGTGAATTCTATATAGCCATTGGGCTCTTGAGCAGTTCCAGTTACCTGATCTTGGGCTTGTGGATATTGCTGCTGGCGGTGATTGCCTACGGACTGGGAAAAGCAGTTCTGAGCATCTGCATGGGAAGCAGACAAGACCACCAAAAACTCCCCCTAATGAGCTATCTGCCGGGGTTTCTGATGCTTCTTTGTGCCATAGCTGTACCGTTTATTGTGCTGAGGGTTCTGGGAATCCAAACAGCACTATAGTTAGCTGAGCATTAGCGTGGCTCCTAACCGACAGCAGGTCACAAAAGCCGTGCAGAGCAAGGCTTTGGGAAGACCTGGATGCTTAGGTCACTACTGATACAGGAAGCGTTTGATCTTCTGGGTCGGAGTCTTCTCGAAGGGTTCCTTCTGCTCGATTATCTGGTGAATCTTGGAAAACGAAGCAACAGATGAATTGACGTAGTTACGGACATCTGTCAGCAGCTTTGAGGTGATCCTCTCAGCCTGAATACTGCTAATCTTGGTGAGATTGTGAATCTTATCAAGTTGCTCGTAGTTTAGAAAGACCCTGGCAATGATGTTCCCGCCGGATTCGTAAACCATAGATTCGAGCACCATTTCGTGTTCGTTGATCTTAGCTTCGATCTCCTCGGGATAGATGTTTTCGCCACTTGCAGCCACAATTACATTCTTAATTCTGCCCTTGATATACAGATAGTTCTTTTTCTTGATGATTCCCAAATCACCCGTCTTGAAATATCCATCCTCCGTATAGGCCTCCAGAGTCCTCTGTTTATCTTTGTAATAACCCATCATCACGGTATCACCTTTGATCTGAATCTCCCCCACTCCGGTTTTGGGATCTGGATTAGCAATCCGCACCTGCAGAGTATCCAGAATCGTACCTGTGGAGCGGAACTTCACCACTGCTGGAGTACAACCGGCAATCAGAGGAGAGGTCTCAGTGAGTCCATAACCAATTGCATAGGGGAAGCCGGCCTCAAAGAGAAAACGCTCCACTTCCCAGGAAAGCAGTGCTCCACCGATTCCATAGAAATGCAGAGCTCCGCCAAAGGTCTTCATGAGTTTCTTTCCCGCCACCTTGTGTAAAAGCTTCCGCGTTGCAGGAATCTTGTAGAGCTCTTTGAAAACAAAGTTACCGGTGAGTTGAGGATGCACTTGCAGCTTAAAAATCTTCTCTATGATCAGAGGAACCGTCAGAATCATGGTGGGACGGATCTTTTGCATGGCAGGAATCAGGATACGAGCTGTGGGAGGTTTATCCATATAGTAGATGCTGGCTCCCTGCATGATGGGGATAATGAAGCCTATTGTGCACTCATAGGTGTGCGAAAGAGGCAGGATGGAGATTAGGCGGTCTGTTTCCACCAAATCCTGAATTCCGAGCGTGAGTATGGCATCCAGAACCAAATTCTTGTGGCTCAGCATCACGCCCTTGGAACTTCCGGTGGTACCAGAAGTATAGATAATCGCAGCCAGATCGTTTTCCTGAACATCCTGCTTCATCAGCCCCAAACCCTTCATTGCCTTCTTCTTCAGGCGATTGAGCTGCATCCTCTGCTCAATGATGAATTCTTTCAGAGTTTCTTTGGGCAGATTGGCAGTAATGGGCTTGAATGTATCAATATTAATCAAAGTGGGGAAAGGATCGAGATCAGAATAGCCGATCTTTTCATACTGGCTGGTAGAAACAAAGACTAGCTTGGCGCCACTGTGCTTTAGAATGTGTAAAATCTCGTTGTTGTGAAAATCCACCAGGATTGGAACAACCACAGCACCCATGGAAGTGATAGCAAGATAAGCTATTCCCCAATTTGGCATATTCTGGCTGAGAATAGCCACCCGATCCCCAGGAGCAATACCGTTTTTATCCAGCAGTTCAATCAAGTCATCGATCTGATCTCTCAATTCTCCGTAGGTGATTGGCTCTCCATCGACCATCGATAGGGCCGGGCGTTCGGGAAACTGCTCGCAAGTACGGTCAATCATGGCTTTCAGGGTGAGTTTATCCAGCTTTTTCATGTTCCATCCTCTGTGAAAGTTCTTATCAAGAGATAATAAGCGATAACTATAGTATTGCAAGAAAATCTCCAATTCTCCACATGCTATACCGGCACAGTAGATTGAGCGCCAATATCCAGCTTGACAGACAACCCGCTCAGACCAGAATGACGCAAAATCTACTCAGGAAATGGTGATATGCCGGACAATCAATAGTCTAATCCTTCCGAAAACTGATACTTAGTACAAACGGAACTGAGCCCTCTGATGCTTTTTAAGTCACCGGCTCAGTACTTGGATTATTAACCCTAAACACTTATGGAGTATTATTATGTCCGAAACTATGCTTGCCCCCTGCGGAATAAATTGTGCCCTGTGTGACACCTACCTGGCCACGATTGCCAACAGCGACACCATGCGTCAGGCAGTGGCAGATAAGTGGACTGCACTCTTCCACCATCCCTTCAGAAAGGAAGATATCAATTGCGTGGGTTGCACCAATGACGGTATCCACGGAATCTACTGTGGAAATCTCTGCGAGATACGTCCCTGTGCCCAGGCAAAAGGAATAAGTGACTGTAAACAGTGCCCGGATTACCTCTGTGAACCACTGAGAAAGAATCTGGAAGCGTCCAGTCAATATATCAAAGAATAACCGATACAAGCATCACAAAGAGCCTTCCGGGTTTATCCTGGGAGGCTTTTTCGTTACAATAATTTACAATTTACCCTCCTACTCCACACCCACCATATGCGCATCTTATACCCATATGACACGCATGAAGATACATGGGTGTCACATGGGTGTCACATGGGTGTCTCATGGGTGTTGAGTTAGAAAGCCACCATGAATCTATTATAGCTCCTCTCTTGTTGCTGTAATACTGAAGGAAAGTCCTTGACACTTATAGCCTGTCTAAAATCCTGTCATTCTGTAATAAAACCGTAAAGGAGAATCGATGAAGACCCTAACCCCTAAACCGGGCGAGATCACTCAAGCCTGGTATTTAGTCGACGCGACGGGTATGACTCTTGGTCGCCTATCCACACGGGTAGCCTCGATCTTGGCCGGTAAGAACAAACCTTACTATGTGCCCAATATCGATTGTGGCGATTACGTCGTTATTATTAACGCCGAGAAAGTTCGCCTCACAGGCCTGAAGACCATGCAAAAGGTTTATCAGACCTATAGTGGATACCCCAGTGGAAGAAAAGAAATACCCTTTGCCAAAGTCCTGGAAGAGCATCCAGAGCGCGTCATCGCTCATGCCGTCAAAGGTATGTTGCCCAAGACCACGCTTGGCAATGCAATGTTTAAGAAATTGAAAGTTTATGCCGGTACCGAGCATCCTCACACTGCCCAGCAACCGGTCGAACTTAAACTGTTGGAGAACTAAGTTATGCAGAATTATGATGCCGTTGGCAGAAGAAAGAATGCCGTTGCCAGAGTCCGTTTGACTCCCGGAACCGGAAAGCGTATCATCAACAAGATCCAGATGAAGAAGTACCTGCAACGTGAGACCCTGGAAATGGTGGTCGAGCAGCCTTTGCAGACCGTTGGAATGAGCGAAAGCTTCGACGTTTATGTAAACGTCTGTGGCGGTGGCTTATCCGGCCAGGCCGGTGCAATTCGTCATGGTATCTCCCGTGCTCTGGTCGAGTATGATGAGAAACTGAAACCCCAGCTCAAAACCCGCGGATTCCTTACCCGTGACCCCCGTATGGTGGAACGCAAGAAATCCGGACGTCCAAAAGCCAGAAAGAGATTCCAATTCTCCAAACGTTAATCGGGTTTTGGGGGAGCAAGCTGTTCCCCCGCCCTTAGCGGTGATGAAGAACCATCTCTTGACAGAACCAAAACCAAAATATAAGCCAGTGGAGTTGCAAGGCGGTGAGGAACCCGATCAACTGCGACAGCAGCTTCCTCTGAATTGCGTAGATCCGCTGGTGGAACTTACAACCGTATATTAGGAGTTATAATGTCCGTAGTTTCTATGAAGCAACTACTTGAAGCCGGTGTTCACTTTGGGCACCAGACCTTCAAATGGAACCCCAAGATGCGCAAGTACATCTTTATCAAGCGCAATGGGATCCACATTATCGATCTGAAGCAAACTGTTGACGCCATCAACGACGCCTATCAGTTTGTGAAAGAGATTGCTTCACGGGGAGAGTATATCCTCTTCGTGGGTACCAAAAAGCAAGCTCAAACAGCTATTAAAGAAGCTGCCGAAAAAGCCGGTGTCTTCTATGTGAACCAAAGATGGTACGGCGGAATGCTTACCAATATGCAGACCATTCGCCAAAGCATCGAGAAGATGAAATGGTTTGAAGAATCCGTGACTGATGGTTCCATAAACAACTATACCAAGCTTGAACAGCTCAAGCTTAAGCGCTCTCATGACAAGATTGAATTCTCTCTGGGTGGAATCCGCGATATGGACGCCAAGCCCGGTGCTATCTTCGTTGTAGATACAGATCATGAAAAGATCGCAATCCACGAAGCCCGCGTGCTCGGTATCCCGATCGTCGGTATGGTGGACACCAATTGTGATCCCGATCTCATTGATTATGTGATCCCCTCCAATGATGATGCTACCAGAGCAATTCATCTGATCGCAGATATCATGGCCAACGCCGTCGTTGAAGGCAGAGGATTGGCTACAGAAGGCGCTGACAACACAGTATCTGACGAAACAGCCGCTCCAGAGATGACAGAGCTGGCAGCAGTCGAACCGGCCGCTCCCGAAGCTTTGCAACTCAAAGAGGAAAACTAAAAAAGTATCAGAGGGCAGGACACATGCTCCTGCCCACTACCCTCTATCCTTTGTAGGATAAACAAACTCATCTAACTAAGGAGAACACAATGGCAGAAGTTACCGCAACAATGGTAAAAGAACTGCGTGAGAGAACCGGCGCCGGCATGATGGAATGCCGCAAGGCTCTGGTCGAAGCCGATGGCAACATTGACAATGCCATTAAATGGCTGCGTGAGAAAGGTATCTCCAAAGCCGAATCCAAAGCCAGCCGCGAGACACGCGAAGGTATCATCCATTCTTATATTCATTTCAACTATAAGATTGGTGTTATGATAGAGTTGAATTGTGAGAGCGATTTCGTCGCCAGAACCGAAGATTTCACCAAGCTTGCCGATGAAATAGCTATGCAGATCGCTGCAACCAACCCTCTGGCCATCAGTGCCGAGCAGATCGATCCCGAGCTCATCGAACGCGAGAAAGAAATTGCCCGCAACAAAGCTCTCAACGAAGGCAAGAAAGCTGATTTCCTCGATAAGATTATCGAAGGAAACGTCCGCAAGTTCTGTGCCGAGAATGCTCTTTTGGAACAGAAGCTGATCTCCGACGAAAGCAAAAGCGTCAAAGACCTGCTCAATGAAACCATCTCCAAGACCGGAGAAAACATCCAGATCGCCCGCTTTACCCGCTACAGCCTGGGCGGAAATTAATAGATCGTTATGCACCAATATCAGCCTGAGAATGTTCATAGTGTATTGCTGAAGCTATCTGGCGAAGTGCTTGCCGGATCCCGCGGCTTTGGCTTTGACGATGAATTTGTCGATAAGATCACAGATGAACTGATAGAGGTGAAAAGACTCGGATATAGTATTGCCATCGTCTTTGGCGGTGGCAATATCTTCCGGGGTGGCAGATGGAAGAACAAAGCGCTGAACCGAGTTACGCTGGATAGCATCGGAATGCTGGCGACTCTGCAAAACGCTCTTTATGTGGCAGAAGTGCTGGAACTCAAAGGCTATGATACCAAGGTCTTCTCGATGTTGGAAGTGGATAAACTTGCAGAGCATTACAGCCCTGCCAAAGCCACTCAGGCGCTGACAGAAGGAAAGATCTGCTTCCTGGCGGGAGGAACCGGAAATCCCTTCTTTACCACGGATACTGCAGCGATTCTTCGAGCTGTGGAACTGGGACTGGATATTGTGCTCAAGGGCACCAATGTGGATGGATTGTATTCCGATGATCCCCGCAAGAATCCTGATGCTCTCTTCATAAACCAAGCCTCTTACCAGGAGTGTTTGGAAAAGAAGCTGGGCGTGATGGATATGACAGCCTTCTCTCTGGCTCAGGACAACCACATGCCCATTAAAGTATTCAACATAAATGTGAAAGGGAACATTGAACAAGCTTTGCTGCATAGCGAAGTGGGAACCTTTATTCATCCCTAAAGAGGAATTATGGATACGCTGAAAAACAACACCAAAGACAAGATGCAGAAGTCTTTTGAATCTCTTTTACATCAATACTCCAAGGTTCGCACCGGCAGAGCCAGTGCTTCCATACTGGATGATATCCGGATAAATTACTACGGCCAACCCACGCCCATTAAACAGATGTGCAACGTCTCTATCCCTGAAGCCCGCACTATCATTGTGCAGCCCTGGGATAAGACCACTCTTGCTGATATCGAGAAAGCCATTCTGGCAGCCAATCTGGGAATAACTCCCGAGAACGATGGCAATGTGATCCGTCTGCCTTTTCAGCCCCTCACAGAAGATAAGAGAAAAGATATCGTCAAGAGTCTGAAGAAGCTGGCAGAAGATTGCCGGGTAGCTATCCGCAATATCAGACGTGATGCCAATGAGCTCGCTAAGAAGATGAAAAAGGATTCCGAGATCAGCGAAGATGACGAGAAAAAGCTTCTCAAAGAGCTGCAAGATATCACTGATGAGTGGATCAAGAAGATCGATGAAGTCGAGAAATCCAAAGAAAAAGAAATCCTGGAAGTCTAAGTAGTTCTCATCGAGGAACTGATAAATAATGAAAGCTTTGAGCCGGTTCTTTCCCCTTGTGGAGATGCCGGCTCTTTCTTTATGGAGGATACAATGAACAAGAAGTTTGTACAAAGCCTGATCCTGTCTATAGTGCTTAGTTTGATCTGCACTGCTGTTGCATTGATGCTCACAAAGCATTTCTCCTGCGCCTGCAAGGGTTCAGATGAAGAAAACGAGCCCTTTGATGAAGATGATGTTGATGAGAGTGAAGCATGAGCAAGACCTTTGTTATCGTGCTGATCCTCATTGCCATAGCATTGACTGCTTGTGCACCAGGAAGCCTGAGGTTTGAGCAAAAGGAAAGGCCTGCTGGTTTCTTCTGGGGCATCTGGCACGGCTGGATAGCTCCGGTCTCATTGATCTGGCATCTCTTCAATCCATCTATCCGTATTTATGAGACGAATAACGTGGGTTGGCTTTACGACCTGGGCTTTTACATTGCAGTGGTGGGTGGCTTTGGCGGCTTTGCCCTCAGCAGAAAGAAGTGTAAAGACTAAGACTTGCTAAGGTTCAAATACCATCTCTTGCTGCTTCTCACTGCAGCTATCTGGGGCTTTGCCTTTGTCGCTCAACGGCTAGGCAACGAGCATATAGATCCTTTTCTCTTCAATGGTTTGCGTTTTGGGATGGGTGCTCTTTTTGTCTGGATTCTAGCCCTTCTCACAGGTAGAAAGCAACTGCGTTTTAGCCGGGGAGGATTGCTTCTGGGATTGGTTCTCTTCACAGCCTCATCCCTGCAGCAAGTGGGTTTGATTTGGACTTCTGCCGGTGCTGCTGGCTTTATCACAGGACTTTATATTGTCTTTGTGCCTCTGATTGGTTTGATCCGAAAGCAAGCTGTATCTGGGAAACTGATAGGAGCGCTTCTGCTGAGCATAGGTGGCTTGGTTTTGCTCAACGATTTCTCTGATCTTCGGATCAGCGCTGCCAATGGATTGGTTCTTCTGGGAGCTGTGTTTTGGGCAGTGCATGTACAATACACAGATAAGTGTCGCCAAAAAACTGATACTCTGAGCCTGGTAGTCAATCAATACACAGTTGCTGCCTTGGGAAGCCTGCTGGTCTCGCTGATTGTGAACCGTGATAGCTTGGGAAATCCCATGCTGCTGCTTCGGATTGGTAATGCTGCCTGGCCATTGTTGTATGGGGGAATCTTCTCAGTTGGGATAGCCTTTAGCTTACAAGCTTATGCCCAGAAGCATGTAGCTCCTTCGCCTGCTGCGCTGATACTATGTACGGAAGGTGTCTTTGCTATGATCAGTGGCTATCTGGTGCTACATGAGAAGATAGACCTATACTCAATAATGGGAGCTTTCTTGATCAGTGGAGGGATGATACTGGCGCTGCTTCCGGGTAGAAAGCTTAGTTCAGCTTGATTAGCTTAAGCGTCTGAATGGTTCTCCCATCCCGTAGCCTTACAATATAGATTCCCGAACTGCACTTGTCTCCGGATGTATCTCTTCCATCCCAGTTTATCCTCTGCCTGCCTTCACTGACGATTGTTTCTCTCCTTACCAATTGTCCTCTGATGTTATATATCTCCAAGCTTCCTCCCCGCTCAAATGTGTTTAAATCTATAGACAGATTATCGCGGAAGGGATTGGGGTAACAGAACAAGGGCTGGACAGTGCTTACAGAATCAATTGTCGCTGAGAAGTTGCTAATAACGCTCAGATTTAGGGGTGATTCTCCACTGGGAAGCGATAGTAGTAGCGTTTCTCCAGGAATAAGCGACCAGCATTGCCCCCAGTGAGTCAGGCTTACCGAATAACCCGCTGGTATATCTTCACTAAGGAACTTCACAACACAGGGGCTATCTGTCTCTTTACGGAGATACAGAGCCCAAGTCTTCTCCACCGTACTGTACTGAGGAAAGAGTCCCGTGTAGGCACTCAGGACTTCCGTGCCATCTTCTCCCTGGAGGGCTACACTTTGAAGGTTTTGGCCAGGTAGATCCGGTAATGGAAGATAATCCAGACCCTCGTCCAACTCGTCTGTTCCCAGCTCAGCACTGCCAATTACTACATTAGTCTGGGATCCTTGATCATCTGAGAACACCAAAGAGCCCGTCCAGACTATAGCAGGGGAATCAATTACTTCATGAGAGAGCTCGGGCGTAATCAGGAGAGTAGTCAGAGTATCACTCAGGACTTGCATCAGAAAAGCTTCTCCCGGTCTTACTTCCCAGACTGGTTGCAGAGCATTATCCCTCAGTACGAAGATACCTGCCGCCAATGCGTTACAATCCACCATCTCATGATAACTTAGATTGGCCCCCGAGAGTGAAAAGCCCAGATGGCCTGTGCTGATGCTGCGCGAGTAAGGATTGGGAACCAAGTTCCAGCCAGCCTGTAACTGATAAGTGTATGAAGGTGCCGGGATAGTACTAGGCCACTGCTTCTCCTGCGCCTGGTCAAGATAGAGTAAGTAAGCTCTGTTCGCTACAACTTCTTCGACTTGAGACCAGGTGCCATCTGAGTTTATGGTATATAACCTGTTATAATCACCAAAGAGATCATAAAGTGTGGTGTAAACACTATTGACCGGGATGTTGATTGTCTGCCAACCCTGTGGATACTGTGCCGTGTAAGTGCTGGCATCGACATACACCTCGTGCTCAGAGAGTATCTCTGTATCGGGACTTAACCGATGGTGTGCTATTAACTTGAGTTTGTACGAGTATCCCGGCTCTATACCTTGGACATTCCACACTAACTGGTTCTGATCTGGTGGGATGTTCTCTTCGACAAGGAAGTCCATCCCTCCCCGGCTCAAGTATAGGCTGTAACTGTCCACAGTCACATGAGGATAAGCAGACCACGATATATCCAGATTGTAGCCTACATACACAGAGATATCCTGCTCCATAGCAAGCTCCAGCGTGGGACGATATGCACCCCAATAGAGACTGTATCCCCTGGTATTACCATTGTAACTGGGAATTAAGTGGTCTTCGTGGCGTAGATCAGTCCAGGTATCATTGTACCAATCATGCAGATAGAGATTACCCACCAGTTCTCCCGGAGCACCCACGAAGCCTATGCTAACAGGGATACCATATAAAGGAAAGTAGCTCGTTAGGCAGAACTCCTTGTAACTTGTAAGGGGATCAAAGAAAGCCTTCACTTCCTTACTCAGGTAGTTACCACCAACACCGCTTTGAGAGACTAATGTAATGTTATATCCCTCAGGAAGAACCTCGGCCGCTTCGTCGTAATAATCCGAATATACATCTTCAGCACCTACCTGATGAGAGAAATACCAGAGTCTGGACATGTCGTTCTGCTCATATTCGAACTTCAGGCTATAGGTAGGGGTTACCGCCAAAGATGTACTGACCGGTGAGATCAGCTCTCTTCCATCGCTGAGGATATTAGCCACCCTGTACCAATAAACCTGTCCTGGCTCTACAGCATAATCTATAAAGGTGCCACTGGAGTGAGACACAGCAACCAGAGAAGGATCTGTGGTATGGCTGGCGAGAAGACTGTATTCAAGCCCATCGATACTCCTGTAAACATCCCAACCAACCGTTGAGGAAAAGGACCCATTTATGGTAGACCAATTGAGTTTGATGCCTCCCTGATACTCAACCGAAGACAAACTCATGATGGGATGATTATGAGGCTCTGAGATCAGGAGTGAGTTTGAGTAGGGTGAGATGTCGCCATTCCTATCCCGGGCTCTGATCCTCACATTAATTATGGATCTGGCTTGAATCAGTTGATCCCAATCTTCCAGTTCTGTTAAACCCTGATAAGCCAAACCCGGCTCAGACTCCCGATCAATTACTACCTGCACCTGGACGCCACTCAGATCTGTATAACGCATGATGAATTCATAGCTATCAAAATCATAACAATAGGATCTCTCCCACTCTATAGTATCGTTAGAACCAGGTGCCAAGTGCGCAGGAGTCGAGGGCAGCTCATAGTCATTCAGAGGATTCATGTTGTTCAAGACTACCACCAGATCATCTATCCAGCGCATATAGAATTCTTTGAACCTGCTCCAGCGCTGCTGGACGTCCCATGAATCAGTCTCACTATCCCAACCATAGAACCAATAGTAACTCTCTTCAGAATGATCATAGCATCTCGGAAGCTCATCCATCTCCACATGAAAGAAGGGAGATTCCACATCCAAGAGATTATCAGGAGTTGAATACTGCATCTGCTTATTGTATTGAGCACCGGGATATGAATCGTTCTGGCTGATGTATTGATCATAACCATCTTTCTGATAGTATATGGGATAGCTGTTGCTTTGATGAACGGAGTAGTAATCATCCACGAGTACTTCGGAATTACTACCAATTGACCCAGCAGGATGCACGATGTAGGGAGCTTGGTGAATCAAGTCAAGCTTACGGCGGGAATAGTCCTTAATCGGCAGTTGTGGCCTCCTCCTGCCATTACCGGCAGAGAGTTGAACACTGGGCTCATTCTGCGAATTCCAATCATAGGAGTGAATCTGGATGCTGAGCTCCATCCTTCCCAGCTCTTCCCTGATCTGATCAGCAGCACTCTGATAAGCCTCATTAAAAGGATGCTCCTCCACTCTGGAGGGATCGCTGACAGAATAGTTATTGTTTGGCATATAACCATAGGGATATGAAGTCTCCCTACCTGCTCCGGCAATGAAAAAGTAGCGCCCATTCCACTTCTCAAAGCCTTCCAGAGCCATGATAACCGAGGGAAAGTCATCCTTGGGATGAGGGCAGTTCACCAGAATATTACGCTCCGATCCCGGATCACGGATATAAAGACCCCAGCCATAATCAAAGCTGCCCACCTGATCATCCCAAGTCTCCGCAGAGTAATTATCGTCCAGATCAGCATTGAGGTTTTCCCGGAGCATGTGATACTCCCTTCCGGAATCCAGATCATCAAAGATTACTTGCTTGTAGGGGAAATTATATCTGATCAATAGCGTATCCACCACCGCCATATCACCTGCACAGAAGGCATCGGTAACCAAACGCCAGGCTAGCAGCTCATCCTCGGTTGGCGTTCTATACTCTCCAAAAGACAGACTCTGCTCGTCCCATGGAGCATAGTCGTTTAAGCCGGGATTTGCCAAACCTTCAGAAACGTGACTAAGCCAGTTATCATACTCACAGGCTGGCTCTGATCCATACAAAAAGCCTCTGATGCTCCCAAGTTCATACACTACTGCCCTCGCGGCTGTAACACAGCACAAAAAGCAAATCATCAGCAGAGACCGAACTGGATTCATAGTACTTAAGTCAATGTGCACAAAACGTTCCTTACAATCACATAATAAACAGATTATCCGGATTAACCACCAGGAATCGGGAATCATTCACTTATCTGAGTGTTCAACTCTCCAAAACAGATAATCCCCTACACAAAACAAGGGCAGGCGACCCACCCCCAATATTTTCCTTGCCAAAAATACGATTGAGTTTTCTTATGCTACAAAGTCTAAAAAGAATATAGGATAAATGGTGATGAAACGCTTCATTCTGCTAGCAGTATTGCTTTTAACCCTCTTTGGCTGTGTCCATTACGATGAAGAACTTTGGCTCAATCGTGATGGCAGCGGGAAGGCAAAGCTTGTACTAATCCATCGCTCCACCAGTGAGAATCCGGATGAGATTCTCAAAAAAGCGGAGCTTAATGGAATACATTTGCAGGATTATAGCATCAAACGTAACGGACCCAATGTGATCTACTCTGTCCGGTTCAAGTTTGACAGCATTGAAGCTTTCAACAGCGTCAACGACCAAGTCGGCAACGCCGATTTCTGGGGCAGAATCACTCTGAACAAAGAAAAAGGCCGAAGGATATCTTTTAAGCGCCGCATCTCCCTGGGAGACCAGGAAGACGTCGATGACTTTGAGATGCTGATGCGTTCCACTATCACAGATCATCCCAAGTGGCGCTACAAAGTTCATCTTCCCTGGAAGATCATCTCCACCAATGCAGATTCTTCAAACGTAGATCTGGCAAAGAAAACCATCACCTGGGAATATGACACCGAGAAGCTTTGGAACAAGACCGAATTCATGACCATCGAGATGGAAAAGGGCTTCCCCTGGCTCATCCTGCTTCTTGGTCTGATAATAGTACTATTGGTGGTCTATTTACTCCACTGGCTGATGAAAATCGCCAGAAGCTCTCATATTCTGGACTGGATGCATCATCAGAAGAACGATAGCTCTCAGTGAGCTTCGTCCCAGTTTACTCCGCTCCCAATCTCTGCGGCTAAACGCATCTGCGTCTTAAACTTGGCTGGCAGCACTCCTTCCATCGAGCTCACAATCAGGCTCTTCGCTTCGGTCAGAGTATCCTTCTTTACTTCAAAGACCAGCTCGTCGTGCACCTGCAGTATCATCCGGATATCGTCTCGATCCTTTAAGATACGATCGATATCTATCATAGCTAGTTTGATCAGATCTGCCGCACTACCCTGGATAGGCATATTCACTGCCACCCGTTCTGCTTCAGCTCTCAAGCCCGGATTGACACTATTGATTTGCGGCAAGTAAAGCCGACGTCCAAAGATCGTCTCGGCATACTGGAATCTTCTGGCCTGTAAAACAGAAGAACTGATATACTCCCGGATTGAAGGGAATTGGGCAAAGTATTCCTCTATCATCTGCTTTGCCTCCACCTGGCTGATCCCTAGCTCTCTGGAAAGCTTCCTCTGCCCCATTCCATACAACAGGCCAAAGTTTATCACCTTGGCACGCCGGCGTTCTTCAGAGCTAACCTCTTCCACCGCCTTCCTGGAGATCTTGGCAGCAGTTTGTCTATGGATGTCTATCCCTTTGGCAAAAGCCTCCAGCAACAGAGCATCCTGAGACATCAGAGCCAGAAGTCTGAGCTCGATCTGAGAGTAATCCGCACTCACAATCACCCAATCCTCCGATGCAGCAGCAAAAGCTGTTCTGATCTCTCTTCCCAAAGCCGTGCGGATGGGTATATTCTGCAGATTGGGATTGGTAGATGAGAGTCGCCCGGTCGAAGCTACAGTTTGATTGAATGAAGAGTGTACCCTGCCTGTCTCAGGATTAATGAGCTTGGGTAGAGCAGAGACATAGGTGCTGTCCAGCTTCACCATCTGCCTGTATTCGATGAGTTTTGCGGCAATCTCGTGCTCTTCCGCCAATTCTTCCAGGACAGAATTGTCCGTAGAATAGCCGGTTTTTGTCTTCTTCTTGGCAGGAATTCCCTGTTCTTCAAAGAGAAGCTTCGCTAGTTGCTGAGTGGAATTGAGGTTAAACTGATACCCGGCAAAACCGTATATCTCGTCCGATAGACGCTTGATCTCATGCTGGAGATGAATACTAATTTTACCCAGGATGCGCGTGTCGATGAAAACGCCGCGCTGTTCCATCCCCAGCAGAACCCTGAGCAGGGGTAGCTCGATCTTCAGATACAGGTCTTCCAATCCTGTTTGATCCAGCCTTTTAGCAAAGATGGGATGCAATCTCCAAACTGCCCAGGCATCCTCTGCTGCATAGAAACAGGCAGCATTGGGATCGACCAGATCAAAGGTGATCTCCTGTTTTCCCTTCCCTATCAGCTCGCTTATGGGCTGCATGCTGTAGTTCAGCTCTGCCTGCATCACAGCATCAAGAGAATAGCGGTTTTGCCCCGGCTCCAGTATATAAGCTGCCAGCATTGTATCGAAGATCACATTGTCCAAAATCAAACCAGCTCGCTGCAGCACGGCCAGATCATACTTCAGGTTGTGCCCCAGAATGGTCTTACCCTTCAATTCTGCAGCCAGAAGCTCTCTCACCACTTCCCAGGACAAATTATCGGCCATCTGGTGTGCTAGGGGTATATACCAAGCCTCATCCTCACTGACGCACAGGGATATTCCCACCAGATTTGCCAGATTGGAATCCACAGAATCAGTTTCTGTGTCCAAGCTGATCACTGAGGCAGATCTCAGCACTTCCAATAGCTCAGGCAGCTTATCTGAGGTTGCCAGCTTGGCCACAAAGCTCTCTGCGGTCTTCAGCGGGCTGGGTACAGCCTCCTCCGGTTCTCCAAAGATATCAGCCTGAGCATAGCTTTCTTCTTCGATAAAGAGATCCACTTGGGGAAATTTCTGTTCCAGCCGTCCTTTGAGAGTATTCAGCTCATACTCTGCCAGAAAGTCCTTTGCCCTGGCCAGATACTCTGCTTTAAACGATATTTGGGCAGGATCCGGGAAGTCCAGCTCCATATCGGCGGCAATCCTCGCCAGTTCCTGTGAAAGATAGGCATTGTCCCTATCGTCTTCCAGCTTCTCTCTGATCTTGGGAGCAATGGATTCCAGATTGGCATAAATCCCATCCAGGCTGCCAAACTCGCTGAGCAGCTTTTGAGCGCCCACCGGGCCTATCCCTTTGACACCCGGGATGTTATCGGAGCTGTCGCCCATCAGCGCCAGATAATCGATGAACTGGCTGGGTTCGATCCCATATTTGTTGATCACTTCCTCGGTATCGATCAGCTTCTTCTTCATGGGATCATAGAGCCTGATCCGCTCTTGCACCAGCTGGCAATAGTCCTTATCACCGGTCACGATGATTACCTGATAATCATTTTTAAACCGATAAGCCAGGCTACCCAGAATGTCATCAGCTTCCCAGCCGCTGCGCCCCAGTTCAGGCACCGTGATGATCTCAAAGAACTTCATCACCGGCTCCACCTGCGGAATCATATCTTCCGGCATAGGGGGACGATTGGCTTTGTAGAGCTCGCTCTTTTCATGGCGAAAGGTGGGGCCTTTGCGATCGAAAGCTATCACCACGTGTTCCGGCTTGAAATTTTCCACGAAGTAGATAAACGAACTCACCACGCCAAAGATGGCGGAGGTATTCATGCCTTTCGAATTGATCAGAGGACTCCTGATATGAGCATAATATGCCCTGTAAAGGAGAGCGGTTCCATCTATCAGATACAGTGTTTTATCCATGTTTTATCCTTGGTTCCGACCTTGGCCGGGACAAACTTTGTTCATGAACCGATACTTGAAATCCCATGGACATCTGTCAACTGCTATCTTGCTTCTATCTCATTGCTTCCAAATATGATTCTTTAGCGATGCTTTAGCGATCCTTTAGCGAATCTTTAGCGAACGCTAAGGAAAAGCTTATCCTATAGTAAGTTATGACTATAGTGTCAAACAAGGGAGAAGCCAGCAGCTAAAGCGCTGATCGGTAGATACATAAGCAATCATGGAGACTTTTCCACGCTAGAGTCACAAAAGATTGATGATTTGGCTTTACAGGAAAACGCTCTAGTATTTGTATTACTAATAAAGCAACATAGGAGTGAGAATATGAACAAGCTTAGTCTTACTTTACTGATAGTATTGCTGGCACTCAACCTGTCAGCACAAGTAGTTACTCTGATGGAAGAGAATTTTGAAGGGGTGTTCCCCGGAGAGCTTTGGGAACTCTCGGGCAGTCCCACATGGAACGATAAAAGTGAAGATTATCACAATGGAGGCTGGGCTGGCTGGTGCGCAGGATCGGATATGGAGCCTTCGGAAAACATGTATGCCGACAATATGCAAGCAGAAATGTCCTGGGGACCCTTTGCCCTAGAAGACGTGCAAAGTGCAAGCCTGAGCTTTTGGTACAAAGTCAATGCCGAACTGAACTATGATACCTTCAAAGTTGGAATTTACAACCAACCAGGTGATCAGTGGGTTTGGAATGAACTGCTATCGACTAGCGGTACTGATGGCGAAGACTGGGTAGAGGCCAATATTGATCTGAGTGGATACATTGGTGATAGACAACTGAAGATCGCTTTCCGGTTTGAAACCGATGGCTCTGTGAACAACCTCATGGGAGCTTGGGTGGATGATATTGCTCTCAGAACTGATGGATCAGTAGTGAACAAACCGTCCGAACCCCTAAGCGGAGATGCTTATGAGCCAGACAATACTCCTCATCAGGCCAATACTTTGGTGATTCGAACTCTGGAGCAAAGCCAATCCCATAATCTGCATAACGAGCACGATGAGGATTGGTTCCGGTTCAGAGGAGAGCTTGGCAAGAAATATTCCTTCAAGTCAGATTCAGACTTTGACACCATGGTCTTTGTATATGATGACGATGGTAGCCGTGAGATTGGTCAGAATGATGACGGCAACTCCGGAGAAGATAGCGGCCTGGATTTCGGTTTGGAATTTACTCCCGCAGAAACGGCATGGTATAAACTAAAGGTGACGGGATACAATGGGTCAACCGGAACCTATGACATTTTATATAGAATGGAACCAACTGAGATTCGAGAGCCTGATGCTTTTGAACTGAATAACGATCAAACCAGAGCTGTTCTCCTGAGTATTGGTCCCGAAGCTCAAACCATGGATCTTAACTTTCACTTTGCCTCGGATGTCGATTGGTTTGCCTTTGAAGCCGTGGCAAACCGAGTCTATGAATTCAAATCAACATCCTCGGAAGGCTCGGATCCACTTCTGGAGATACTGAATTCAGAGGGAGATCAGGTGATACTGGCTGATGACTCTGAAGAAGACAACGATTTCTATCTGAGCTGGACAAGCCTTGAAGCGGGCACGTATTATCTGAAGATTTCAGATTACTCCAAAAACCTGGGAACATATACCTTCAGCCATTCATATACGGAGATTCGGGAAGATTCGCTGGAACCAAACAATAGCAAGGCTGAAGCCAAGCCGCTGGGAGTGACCAATTCAGAACAAGGCCTGGATCTATCCATTCATAGTGATGAAGATGCTGATTGGTTTAGAGTAGAGCTTGATTCAATCCAGATCTACAAGTTCTACAGCACAGGTGGTATGGACATCAGAGCTGCCCTCTTTGCATCAGACGGAGAAACCGAGCTGCTAAGTGATGACGATGGCGGAGAGAACCAAAACTTCAACCTGCAGTTTACTGGCTATGCAGCAGGAACCTACTATCTCAAAGTCAGTGGTTATGAAGACAGGATCGGTATCTATGGCTTGCGATATGTTTCAGAAAACAGTGTGGGAGATCAGTTTGAACCAAATAATACCCGTGCGGCTGCCACCCCGCTTGAGATCGGAAGTCAAGCTTCTTCCCAGAATCACACGGTTCACTTTGGCCGGGATGAAGACTGGTTCCGTTTTGAGGTCGAAGCGGGAAAGAGCTACCATTTCAGTTCAACCGGATCTCTGGATATGAAAGCTGAGCTCTTCGTTGGAGAAGAATCCGAAAGCCAGACGGAAGATGATGATTCGGGAGATGAGAACAACTTTGCTCTCAATTATGTAGCCAGTCAATCCGGATCGGCATATTTGAAAGTCTCTCCCTATTCAAGCAGTCTTACCGGCAATTATCAATTGCAATACTACTGGGAGACAGGCGATGTGGATGAATATGAGCCGGATAACGATGCCAGAACTGCGACAAATCTGATTATCAGCAATTCTCAGCAGAGACAGAGCCATACTCTGCACACTCCCCTGGATGAGGATTGGTTCCGCTTTTATCTGCAGACAGGCAAGACATATACCTTCAGATCTGAATCCGATCTGGATATAATGGCCTATCTGTATTCCGATAGATCAGATGAAGTAATTGCAGAAAACGACGACAATCCAAACGAGGAAGACTATGATTTCCTGCTGGAATTCACTCCTGAGCGCAGTGGATTCTACAACCTCAAGGTCAAGCCATACGGCAATAATTATGGTGAGTATCTGCTGATCTATTGATTTAATTACAGGATCAGTTCTTAATTAAAGAAAGCCCGCATGTCATTTGTTTGGCAGGCGGGCTTTTTCATAGCATCTATAGTTGTGAAGGTGTATCCGGATCGGGGGGAGTTTCTTGCTCAACCGGTTCTTCTGGGAGAGGCAAATCGGGAAGTAAAGCTCTTTTTCTCCGGCGCTTTCTCGCAGCCAGAATCAGCACAAAGGGCATCAAAGCCAGAACTATCGAGTTAATCGCCACGAAGAGATATTGGTATGAGAGACGCTTGGTATATTTGTTGAAGCTAAAGTGAAAAGCCCATTGCTCCATGCCGTATGCCTGCCGGAAACTCTGGGAAAACTCCGTCTTGTAGCCTCGTCGCCAGCTCTGTGCTGTGATATCCCAAAAGGTTTTCCAGGATGCTTGGTTCTTTTCTTTCATCCATTTGATGGCAAAGTAGGAGCTGAGATAGAAGCTCTGCAGATCTTTCTGTTCTTTGGGGTAGGTGTTTCCGGGAAGCAGAAGCTCTCCTGGTTTACCCCAAAAGCTGTTTTGGAGAAAGAGCAAGTAGCGCTCGTAGCCCAGTTGCCCGGCAAAGTAGGTAGCCATTCCTTCGTGAAACCAAAGAGGGGTCTCTTCGAAGATCTGATCCAGATACCAGTGCAAGTACTCATGAACCAGCACCTGGAGGTAGCTTTCCTGGATCTCCTGTTTGCTACGAATGTATATCCTCTGTTCTGCAGAGCTGTAAAATGCATCGCTGAATTCTACTATTTTGTCTTTCCCGCGGCTTAGTGAGTGGTATTCAGAGGGAGTGTTTAATACAGAAATCTGAACCTTTCTACTGGTATAAAGACCAAGCTCAGATTGCAGAGCAAAGATTCTCTCATCCAGCTGCTTGGACAGGCTGGCACTCTGAAAAGATGAGGATGTACTGTAATACTCTGCGTAATCAGAGCTGCCCTGATGCTTGAAACGTAGCTCGGTTTCTGCTGTTAAAGGCAGTAAAACTGCCAGTAGCAGCAGAAACGTGAGCAATCGGTGCATAATACTCTAGTTTAGAGGTGTCTTGGAGACTATCTCGTAGTACTCTGTAGCATTCGCCTTGGCAACATTGCCAATGGGGATATCCAGGATCTTGATCTGATGGTCAAAGCCGTAGAGCTTCATTCCAATCAGATCTCCGGCTTTTACTTCCGTGCTGGCTTTGGCTGCTTTGCCATTGACCGAAAGCAGTGCTTTATCGCTGGCATTCTTGGCGATGCTTCTGGTCTTTGTGAGACACAGCTTATTGAGTAACTGGTCAATTCTCATTTCTTCTCATCCAACAGATCTCGGATGCTGGCAGCCAAATCCTTGATCTTGTAAGGCTTCATGATGAATTCTTTGATCCCTTTGCGTCGGGCTTCTTCTGCAGAAATGAGAGTTGTGAAGCCTGTGCACAGGACTATTGGTATCTCCGGGCGGATTTTGAGCAAGCCGAGCGCCAGATCCAGGCCATTGACATGAGGCATAGTGGTGTCGGTCACCAGCAGGTCAATCTTATGAGGATACTTGGTGTAAAATTCTTGGGCTTTGCGGGAATCTGTGAAACACTCCAGCTTGTAACCCAAGCGACTGAGACCCTGTTTGAAGATGTTCACCAGCATGGGTTCATCATCCACAAACATGATGGTTTCTGAACCGCTGAGATTCACTTCTTCTTCAGCTTCCTTGGTCTGAGGATACCATGTATCTGCTTCATAGAGAGGCAAGAACACCTTGAAGGTGGTTCCCTCGCCTACCTTGCTCTCGACTCGGATAGCTCCTCTGTGAGAGACCACGATGCCATGAACGATAGATAGTCCAAGGCCTGTACCTTCATTGGCTCCCTTGGTAGTATAATAGGGATCAAAGATACGGTCCAGCTGGCTTTCATCTATACCACAACCGTTATCCGTAACACTCATCAGGAGATAGTGGCATTGATCCAGTTCCGGGAACGCTATCATATCTTTGGATTTGAAGGAAACCTGCTCAACCTTGATCTTCAGTATCCCGTCCTGGTTCTTCATAGCATGCATGGCGTTTGTGCCGAAGTTTATGATGATCTGATGAATCTGACCAGAGACTGCCACTGCAGTGCTCTTCTCTGCCAGATACTCTTCTTGAATCTTAATTGTGCGAGGCAGGAAAGATCTGAGGAAGCGCACTGATTCTTTAACGTGATCGACCAGCTCGATGATCTCTGTCTTGGATTCCTCCTGCTTGCTGAAGGCCAGAAGATGGGAGATCATTTCCTTGGCGCGGAGAGATGATTTGAGCACCTCAGAGAGGTTGCTGGCAGTATCTGAACCGGGGGCAATGTCATCTGAAGCAAGCTCGGTGTAGCCAATAATTGCCGAAAGCACGTTGTTGAAGTCGTGAGCTATCCCACCGGTGAGCCGTCCAATAGCTTCCAGACGCTGAGTCTTCTTGAGCTGTTCTTCGCGAAGAATCTCATAGGTCACATCTTTACAACTGGCGATGATGGAAGAGAGATGGTTTTCGTTGTCCAGCACTGGTTTTACAATCATATCGAGCACCAGCTTGGTCATATCCTTACGAACGAACTGGAGTTTACCTCTCCAAGGCTGGTAGCTCTTTACTCTAAGCCAGGAGTTCCTCAGGTTCTTTTCGCTTTCAGAATCAAAGGGCAGTGCATCGATGGGTTTGTCAATAAGCTCAATTCTGCGATATCCTGTGGCTTTCTCAAAAACGGAATTCACATATTTGATGTAACCTTCAGGAGAGAAGATCAGGATGCCTTCTCCGGCTTGTTCGATGGCCTGAATCATGGTAAGCAGATTCTCGTCGTTCTGCTTCTTCCTGAGAGCAAAGGCTATCTGCTCTGAGATAGATTCCAGAAGCAACCGATCGTCGTTATCATATAGATCTGTGCGGCTGTAACTCTGAACCACAAGTGCACCAATAACCTGGTTGGAAAGCATCAGGGGAACGCCCAGGAAGTTCTTGGAAGCAACGCCCATGTGTTTGTTGCTGGCAATCCTTTCCTCGATTGCTTCTTCGGTGAGGAATAGCGTCTGAGCCTCAGAGATTATCTGCGCAGTCAGGGATGATTCGCTATCTGCTTCTATGGGGGAGCCATCTTCATCCATCTCGTCCACGTGATATGGGAAGGATATCAGGTTTGTCTTGGCATCATACAGAGCAATATAGAAATTGGTGGTATCCATTAGGGTAGCCAGAGACTTATGAATAGTCTTGAACAGCTCATCCAATGAGCTATCAACATTCACAGCATGGCTTACTCTGTGAAGCATCCTGGCAGTCTCAGCCGAGCGGTAAACAATGCTCAGGTCTGTAGTGATGGCAGCAAAGAGCTTCTCGTCCGTGCTTTGGATAGGGAAGATATTCACCTTGTGGACATGGCTCTTACTCCCGGAATCCTTGAACCTGTATTCGAATGTGCGCAAGCCAGTCTCAGGATTGTCAAAGAACTTGGTAAAGAACTCCTGAGACAGGTCTAGCTGGCTCTCAACAGTGTAGCGCAGAGCCATCAATTCATAAAGCTCCCAGACTCTATTGTCGATAATATAATCATCGGTTATCCCGCTTAGTGATTGAAAAGCATTGTTGACCAGCAAGATCCTTCCCTTGTCATCCAAGAGCAGCATACCCTCGGAAGACTGCTCAAAGACAGCACGGAAGAGAGCTTCCCGACCCTCAGATATTGTGCGTATCTGAGCCAGCTCGGTCATATCCTGAATCACAACGATAACGTTGTTGAGGCTACCTGCATCTTCACTTGGGACATTCCAGGAGATTCTGATATAAAGCTTGTTGCCTTGAAGATCGTAGTTTACCCCATTGCCGGAAAAGGACTTCTTCCCCTCCGAATGAGCAACAATCGACTCCATCAAACAAGGTGATGCTTCATCTGCAAATATAGTCTGAAGGTTTGCCAGCAAGTGTTCTTTAGAATCTGCTTTATAGATATCCAGCGTAGCCTGATTGACATCTACAACGCGCATCTTGGCAACACACTCCTCAAATCTCTCAGGATAAGTCAGGAAATACGCCCTGATATCCTCCACTCCACCATCTTTGATTCTCTTGATTTCATCCAGAACCACGGAGAAATCTTCCACCCAGATCGAGACTGGTGAGTTGTCAAAGAGGTTGCGGTAAAAAGCAGGATTCAATGTGTTCATTTCTATAAACCTAATATCCTTTTAGTTTCCAGTGCTATCATCAATTCTTCATTAGTAGGAACTTTCAGCACAGTGACTGCTGAATCGGGAGTGCTCAGTATCTGAATATCATCTGTGAACCGAGCGTTCTCTTCTTCATTTATCTTTATACCCAGGGCTTCCAGATCTCTGCACACTTGGGATCTCATGATGGGCATTCTTTCGCCCACACCACCGGTAAAGATCAGCACATCCAGCCCGTTCAAAGCCGCAAAATAGGAGCCAATATACTTCTTGATCCTGTAGCAATAAATGTCATGAGCCTGGATAGCTTTGGGATTCTTGTGGATCAGTATCTGATCCTCTATTTCACGCATATCATTGGAAAGCTGAGTGAGCCCCAGCATACCGCTCTTCTTGTTCAGGATAGAATTCACTTCTTGAAGACTGTAACCCAGATTCTGCTGTAGATAGACAGGTATGGCAGGATCAATATCTCCGCTTCTGGTGCCCATAACAAGGCCTTCCAGAGGCGTTAAACCCATGGAAGTATCGATCGACTTTCCTTCCCTGATGGCTGTGATGGAAGCTCCGTTACCCAGATGACAGGAGATTATCTTGGTATTCTGAGGGTTTCTTCCCAGGTATTCGCAGGCCTTCTGGCTTACATATTTATGGGAAGTGCCATGAAACCCGTATCGGCGTATCTTGTGCTCATTATAGAGCTCCAATGGCAGAGGATACAGATAGGCATGAGGCTCCATGGTCTGATGGAAAGCTGTGTCAAAAACTCCACACTGAGGAACACTGGGCATATTATGAGTAACAGCCTCGATACCTTTGAGATTGGCTGGGTTATGAAGAGGAGCCAGACAAACGCATTCCTGCATCACTTCTATCAGATGATCGGTCACCTGGACGGTATCGTTGTAGTGCTCACCACCATGAACCAGGCGATGCCCCACGGCTGTGATCTCGCTGATGTCTCCGATGATTCCATGCACAGGATCAAGCAATGAATCTATGATTAATTGCAGGCCGGTTTCATGATCCGGGATTGCCATTTCACGCTTCTTCTTGGTGAATTTCTCGCTCTTATAGGTGAAAAGAGCTATATCCTCGCCAATACATTCGGCGATACCTTCAGCAAGTACGGATTGGGCTTGCATATTAATGAATTGATACTTGATGGATGAGCTTCCGCAATTGAGGACGAGTATATTCATTCCTGATCTTCCTTCAAACAGATTATTTTGATGGGATCATCGTTTTCAAGGGCAAAACTCTGTCAAACAAAAAAAAATGAAAGAGTGCTCAAGGTGAGATGAAGAGGAGAAAGATGAGAGAGAATGGTGGGTGATACTGGATTCGAACCAGTGACCTCTACGATGTGAACGTAGCGCTCTAACCAGCTGAGCTAATCACCCAATCGGGACTCGAGAATGAAAGTGGTGGGAGATACTGGATTCGAACCAGTGACCTCTACGATGTCAACGTAGCGCTCTAACCAGCTGAGCTAATCACCCACTCTCGTTGCGCAAGCTTTTCTGGTGCCCTTTTTTTGTCAATCAAAACCTTCAGAAATAGCGGTGCTACATCACTACAAACAAAAAACAGGAAGAGCTCCCAAGAACACTTCCTGCTTCATTTCTTACTGAATAATAATGTGCTTACGGAGCTGTTGGGGTATGCTCCGGAGCTTCTGTATCAGGACTCTCACCAGGCTGAGCTGGCTGAGCAGGTATCTCGCTATGAAAGAGATTGTCATACTCCGCATTGTAGTACAGAACCGAAAGCTGTCCAGAATCAAGATAGACCAGGTGCACCGTTCTTCCCTCATCCAGAAGCCAGACAATCTGCCCGGTTTCCGGATAGTTCTTAAACCAATCCCGGTGAGTTGCAATCAGAGTGTTAAAAACCCGGTTATCCTCTTCTTCCGTATTGTTTGGATTATACTTGATCATCCAACCAGCAAGCCTGTAGGTATCGGGGATAACAACCAGCGTGATAGATTCCACCTTGGTGTTTTGCCGGGGATAATAGTGCACCATAGTGGGATCTTCAGGTCGCTCGGGCAGGAAGCCCTGTCTAACGAGCAGTGAGTCTGCTTCAAGTAGCGGCATATTGTAAGCCAGATTGTAAAGTCCGGCCTGAGCAAAGAGTCCGGCACAGGCAAGAGCAAGCAATGCAAATAATAGAGTGTATTTCATTTGGCTATTCTTTGTTAATGCTTCTCTTTACAAAGCTCAATCAATACACCATAGCTGGATTTGGGGTGCAAGAAAGCAATATCGGCGCCATGAGCACCGGGTCTGGGAGCTTTATCAATGAGTTGGATTCCCTTATCTGATGCTTCACTCAGAGCTTCCGGGAGTTGATCTACTGCAAAGGCTATGTGCTGAATACCTTCTCCTTTCTTCTCTATAAACTTGGCTATGGGGCTCTCCTCCGAGGTGGGAGCGAGCACTTCGATACGAGTGTCTCCGCAGGGGAAGAAAGCCACTTTTACCATCTGGGAAGGCACTTCTTCGATCGACTCAAGCTTGAGCCCCAGCTTCTCGTAAAAGGCTATGCCATCTTCCAGATTCCGAACTGCTATTCCTATATGACTGATGTGTTTAACCATACTGTCTCCTGAATGAAAGGGACGGAGCACTGGCTACTAGAGCCGGGACTCCGTCCTAATGATACGATTATTTCTTATATTGAGAAGCCAGTTCGAAGCCCAGCTCCATAGCTTTTAGATTCAAGCTAACGAAGGCTGGTTTGACCGATTCCTCAATGGCTTTCTTGAGCGATTCTTCTCTCACAACTCCGGTAACCCGTACCAGGAAGGATAGAGAGATGATGTTTGTGGTGATGGGACTTCCCAGCTTCTCCTGAGCTAAATCCGTGAAGGGAACTTCATAGGTATATTCAGAGACAAGAGAGAGATTCTTCACGAAGCTGGTATCCACGATCAGGACGCCTTTTTCTTTCAGATCAAAGAGATACTTGTCGCAAGCTTCCTGAGTGAGAGCCAGCAGGCAATCGAAGGAGGTAGCTTCTGGAAAGTATATCTCCGTATCGCTGATGATCACGTCTGCCCGGGAATATCCTCCCCGGGATTCGGGGCCATAGCTCTGGGTTTGAGTAGTGCGATGCTTATCGTGCACGGCTGCTTTGGCAAGGATGATTCCTGCCAGGATCAGGCCTTGACCGCCTGAACCGGAGAGTCTGATCTCATAGTTCTTTGCCATTACTTTGCTCCTTTCTGCTGAGCACGTTCGGTCAGGATCTTGTATTGATCGCAAAACTCGGGCTTCTCAACCCTGCGGAGAATACCGCGAACGATCTTACCTTCCACCTTTTCGGGAGGAAGCTTCTCGACTGCAGCCAGAGGAATTGAGTTATCCCGCATGGCTTTCATCATCTCGGCAGGTCCGCCTTTCTTATTCAATCTACCAAAGATCACCGGACAGGCACTAATCACTTCGATCAGAGAGAAGCCCTTATGATTGAGGCCGTCTTTGATCATATTCTGCATCTCAATGGCGTGGAAAGCAGTGGTGCGTCCCACAAAGCTGGCTCCGGCACCCATGGCCAGTTCACAGACGTTAAAGTCTGGTTCGATATTGCCATAAGGTGCAGTTGTTGCTATTGCTTCGTGTGGTGTTGTGGGAGAGCATTGACCGCCAGTCATCCCGTAGATGTTGTTATTAATTAAAACAACCGTGAGATCAATGTTCCTCCTGGCTGCATGGATCAAGTGGTTTCCACCAATAGCAGTGCAGTCTCCATCACCGGTCACCACGATGACCTTCATGTGAGGTTTATACATCTTAACCCCGGTTGCATAGGCTATGGAGCGTCCATGCAGAGTATGCAAAGTATTGAAATCCACATAAACCGGCATTCTGGAAGAACAACCTATTCCAGAGACCATCATAATGTCATCACGATCCAGTTGCAGATCGGCAATAGCACGGATGATGCCTCCCAGAACGATACCATTGGAACAACCAGCACACCATACGTGCGGGAATTTCTTGTCGTGTCTCAGGTATTCATGAATGATCTTTTGAGGTATGTTAGCCATTAGCACACCTCCTTAATTTTACGAAGAATGTCATTTGGCGTGATCAACCTTCCATTCACTCTTTGCATAGAAATCAGATCTCCATCGCTCTTTTCTTTGGTGAGCCTGCGGATCTCGTGGATAAGTTGTCCCTGATTGAGCTCTGGGACAATCACTGTTTCCACATTTCGCAACATCTTACGAACTGCATCATCCGGGAAAGGCCAGATGGTCAGAGGACGGAGCAAACCGACCTTGATACCTTCGGCTCTGGCAGCAGCCACAGCACTCTTGGCAGCCCGGGCGGAGATACCAGCGGCAAAGATAGCTATGGTAGCATCTTCCATCTTATGGCTTTCTATCTGCACCAGATCTCTGATATTGTGAGATATCTTCTTGCGCAACCGCTCCATCATATCCGCAGCTTCACTGGCTTTGTTGGTGGGGAAACCGTGAGAATCGTGGGTCAGACCGGTCACATGGAAGCGATAGCCTTCGCCATAACTGGCCAGAGGTGAGAGATACTTCTGGTTCTCATCGTAATGCTTGTACCATTGCGGAGGCACAGTAGGCTTAATCCTGCTGATCACACGCACGTTGGCAATATCCGGCAAAGCCACAGCTTCCCGCATGTGTCCGATCACTTCATCCAGAAGCAGGATCACACAGGTTCTGTATTTTTCTGCCAGGTTGACTGCCCGGATCATGAGTTCATAGCTTTCTTTCACTGAGTCAGGATAGAGCACGATCGCGGGGGAATCACCATGAGATCCCCAACGAGCCTGCATGATGTCTCCCTGAGCCGGAGAGGTGGGCATTCCAGTGCTGGGGCCAGAACGTTGAACGTTGATCACCACACACGGCGTTTCAGTGATCTTGGCAAACCCGATGCCTTCCTGCATCAATGAGAATCCGGGGCCACTGGTGGCTGTGACAGCCTTGGCCCCTGCCAAAGAAGCGCCTGTGATTGCGCATATGGAAGCAATTTCATCTTCCATCTGCACAAAGACACCGCCCCGTTTGGGCAGCTCAAGAGCAAGGATCTCTGCCACTTCGGTACTGGGTGTGATAGGGTAACCGGCGAAGAAATTGACACCAGCATCCAAGGCACCACGAGCAACAGCTTCATTGCCCTGCATGAGGACTATCTTGCGCTCGGGCTTGGCACTTTCGGCATCAGTCTTGACGGTCTTGACTTTCTTTTCTTTTTCTGTCTTAGGCATTTCGCTCTCCCCTATCTGTCCTTGGCTCCGGTGATGGCAAAATCCGGACACAGACGGTCACAGGTCTCGCAGTGAATACACTTCTCGGGTGCTGCCACGTAAGGGGAGCCATCCGCCTTGCGTCCCAAGCATCCGGTCGGACAAAAAGCCACGCAGATTCCGCACTTCTTGCACCAATTGTAATAAATCAAAACTGGCGATTGGTCATCTCCCGGTTCTTTGACTTCTGTGGCTTCCACTTCCATCTTCTCGGGGATGTCTTCCTCGCGAATGATCATGCCCACTTTGTCTTTCTCGACTTTTTTGGACATCATTCCTCCACTTATATTTTTTGTTTGTTTCATAATATCGTGGTTTAGAGCTTGGCCACCGCTTTCTTCATGAAGCGACCAAGTCTCTTGCAGCCTTCTTCGTTGTTGGCTTCGGATTCATAGGAGAAGTTCAGCCGCATGGTATTGTGGCCTCCGCCGTCGCAGAAGAAGGAAGTTCCAGCCACATAGGCCACGTTTTCTTCTTTGATGCAATCCAGCAGAATGGCATTGGTATCAAGGCCTTCAGGACCTTTAGCCATCAGGAAGAGACCGCCTTCGGGATGGGTCCAGCTAAACTCTTCCGGCATATACTGCTCCAGAGATTTCAGCATTACCTTCTGGCGAGCTTCATACATTCTGGTAATCTCGGCAATCTTGGGATCGAGCAGACCTTTTTCAATGTATCTGGCAGCGATTCTCTGGGTGAATGGAGGTGTGCAAAGATCTGTGGCTTGTTTGCCAACTATGATCTTGTCCAGGACATCAGGATGCCCCAAAACCCAGCCAATTCTGAAGCCGGGACAGAAGATCTTGGAGAAAGTGCCAAGCAGCACCACATGTCCGGTTCCGTCCAGCTCATACATGGTCTTCTGATGTTGACCTTCATAGCGCAGCTCACGATAGGGGCTATCTTCAATAATGAGAACGTCATACTTGTGAGCCAGAGCAATGATCTCTACTCTGCGTTTCTCGCTCATCGTCACGCCGGCAGGATTCTGGAAATCTGGAATAATGTAGATAAACTTGGGTTTTTTGCCCATAGCGGCAAGCTTCTTGAGCTCAGATTCCATTATCCCGACGTCTTCACCTTCGTCATCCATAGGAATACCGATCATTTGAGCGCCATAGGAATTGAAAGCTGAAAGACCACCCAGATATGAGGGCAGGCCTACTATCACATAGTCGCCACGATCGATAAACATCTTGGCGAGCAGATCCAAAGCCTGTTGTGAGGCTGTGGTGATAATCATGTTGTCTATAGATACATCCAGGCCATCCCGTTTGTATCTCTCGACCAGAAGTGTGCGGAGCAGAACGTCACCTTCTGTAGCTCCATACTGGAGAGCAAAGGCCGCTTCCTTATCCATCACATCCATCATAATGGTCTTCAGTTCTTCTGTCGGGAAAGACAGGGGTGAAGGGAATCCGCCCGAAAAAGAGATCAGGCCGGGTTGCCCCAAATACTTGAGTAGTTCACGAATGGCAGAGCGCTTCATGCCCTTGATATTGGTCGAAAGGACACTGTTTAAATCGGTGATCATTGTGATCCTCCATCTATCTTATTTTTATCGTATACCAGTACTTTCTTGTTCGTCTTACGCCATTCCCGATAGGCATCCTTCACCTCAATTTCCCAGACCAGGCGTTTATCCTGATCTTCAAAAGTGACGATGTCTATATACACGGTCTTCTTAGTCTTGCCCTGAAAGCTTTTGCGGGGAAACTCCACCACCAGCTCACCCTCTATGTTGAGGATTGTAACTTCATTCAGGAATACACCTTCAGCTATCTCGATGATAGCTCTGGCTTCAACGCTTCCTGCCTGGACGTCACGAAAATGTATCTTCATATATACTCCATTAAACTGATTATTCACTACATTAAGATTTGCGTTTATTGGTCAAGGACTTTTTTGCCTGGTGACCAGTGAACAAAGATCAGTGAACAGACCGTAAGTATTGAGCTGGGAAACAGATTTGTTATTCACAAGGATCACAGGATTTGAAGTTATTAAGGATTCTAACTCTCCGAACTGAGACGACACCCATGAGACACCCATGTGACACCCATGTGACACCCATGTAAACTCATGCGTGTCTTATGGGTATGAGATGAGTTTCTGATGCGTGCCCTTTTAGTGAACAGAGAGTGACGAGTGACAAGTAACAAGCCGGTAAGTGTGACGCTGGGAGACTGCGGCTGCGTCTTTCAGTATAAACTGACACCCAAAGCTGCAAGTTGTGACACAAGGGGTAAGTGGGGATAAAGCTTTGATTGGTGGCGAGATACGATGGACTGGTTTTGGAAATGTCCAAGCGCTTATTTGGACGTTTTTGGACTGTTTGCTGACACTATTACTGCAAATTAGCGAGGCGTTTGGACAAGCTTTGGAAAGAGCAGTTGGGAAATCGGAACTTTGAAATTAGAAAAACCGCAATTGGAGTGCGATTGTGCCGATCAGGAAAGCTCCGTAATTCCAATCCGAGTCTAAAACAAGAACCGGGTAGTCTATATTAAATGGTTGGAGGATAATCTGTTGCCTGTGGTGGTCGATCTGCA
>JAEZUG010000026.1 GCA_023421135.1 Candidatus Cloacimonadota bacterium
CGCTCAAAGGTATGGGCGGGAGCTAATATGTTCCTACGATTGGGCAACCCAAAAAAAAACCCAGGACTGCTTTACCAGATCTTTGCACATTCAGCGATGGCGCTGTTTATCCGTCATATCGTTAAACGGTGCAAAATCTCGAAACTCCTGCAGATTGTCTTCATCAATAAAATCCGGAATCGGCTTCAGGTCTTTGAACTGGGAGAATATGCAGGTATAGATCATGCCATCGGCAATGACTTTCAATCGGAAATCCTCATAACCCAATGAGTAAAAGCTATCATCTGGCAGATCGCCCACCGGGCTGCCTTGCGGGTCAAAAGCCAATTCGGAAATGTGTGGACTGATGATCGTCTCGATGATACCGCCGCCGGGAGCCTTGCGGGGAGCATCGACTTCAATGGCATCCCAGGGATCGTAATGGCAGATACTATACACTCTATCACCATACTCATCATAAAGATGGTTGCCAAAGCGGATCGTGTCGAAACTTTTGAAGACTTTGCAGCCATTCTCAATATTGAAACTAGGCTCGCGATAACGCGTTAAAGCGTGGTGAGAGCCCATGATGACTAATACTTTGGTATGTCCGGGATGGTGATATGCCTTCAGTGCTTCCAGCCATTTATTTTCGTTGCAATCCTTCCAGATCAAATCAATCTCCTCCGGATTGGGCTTGCGGTTTTGTTCGCGGCATATTTGGTTGTATAGCTTCCAGTCGTAGGGATCGTTCAGACCAACGCAGCGGATTTGCTTTTCAGGTGGGTTTATGCGGTTTTGCTGCCAGATCGTCCTGAATATATCCAGATACTCTTGGTATCCCCAAAATGCTTCCTGCCTGAGGGTGATGAGTTTTGCCAAAGGGAAATCGTACCACTCTTTGGACAGCAACTCGTCGATCAGAGCTAGATCCGCCCGACGGCCAAACTCCGTGGCCACTATCGTGATGCCATGATCCGGGAGAATTGGTATCAAACGATGATACAGCTCCACTTGCTGGCGAATATAGTGCATTTCTCCCAGAAGCACAATATCGTGATCCAAGAATTTTCCCAGAATGTAATCTACTGGTGGCTTTCCCTCATTCAGAAGACAATTGCTAAGAACACTATGCATATTTAAACCTCACAATTTCATGAACAGTGAATCACGCCAACATCAGATGCATCATCATATTCCCTAAAAGCGAGATCTTTTCCCCCTGCATCGAGTCTACTACCAGGACTCGGTAATCGGCATTGAAGGGATGAAGCAGCACCTGCTGGCGCTGGTGATCGAACTTGATACGTTTCAGGGTGATGCCATCATTCAATCTGACAGCGCAGACATAGCCATCGGTATTGCTCCAGTCATCCTTTCTCTGGATCACCACGATGTCGTTTTTCATGATCTGAGGCTCCATAATCCTTCCTCGGACATACTTTCTATTAAATGACACCCAAAGTGTCAGACAGCGACCAGTATGACAAATCGGCATAAACCTTTATCCGGTGCAGAGATGCTTAGGACTGCATTCGGAAAGATGTCACAGTGGTTTTGGACTTCTTTGGACTGGTTTGTGACAGCTTTGTGTCAAATCTGGACTGATTTCAGACAGATTTCGGAACTGGCTGAGTCTCAACGAAATAGACCAGTTGGAAAGACTCGCAGTGTGAGTGGATTCGAGTCATTTTAAATTAAATGTCAACTCTGAAATACGTCTTAACCCTCTACTAAAAAATCTTTGGACTCAGGCTCTCAAAAAAATTTATGCATCAATCTGTCTATTGGGATTATTGCATTTAATCGAAACTCGAATAATTAAATGGGGACATAATCTCACCCTTTGTACTCAAGGATACCTATTCTCGCCATAGCCTGTTTGAATCTCGTTTCATTGAAGTTGTGAATCTCATCCAAGACTGCGCTTCCATTACCGACAACGAAATATATCTCCTTCTTAACTACTTTGTATGTAACGCTTTCTGGACTGTCGAGATCAAACAATTTAACTTCCTCGGGACATAACATTGTGAAGTCACTAAACTTTGGCTGAAAGATAAGAATCAGTCGTTTGCATGACGTCACAAAAATCAAATTCCTGCTATATGAAATTGGGATAGTTTTTTAAGGCAGACTTCACACCTTTAATAATGGACACTATTCCAAAGTGAGTTCTAGATAGACTCTGTTTTTTTGAAAAGCAATCAAGTAATATTTCGTCACTTTTCATCATATCCATCAACTTAGCCTGAATACTGTTTGAAAAATCTCCGATGTTTACTCCAATTCCTTTTAACTGCTGCACTAGATAATCACGAGTGACTGACATAACATCTCCTTTAATAGTATGAATTTACTTGTATCTTTTTTTGCTCCAAAATATACTATATATGACACTCAAGCCACATAAATTCTATACTCTGATGATCGCTATATGACCTAATACTTTTCTTATGAAATAACAGCCAAACTACATAGAGTGATTTATATTCTGAAGCAAGAATTTTGTCAATGATATTATACGCACTTGCAAAACTCGTTAACTCATTACAGATCTTTCCTATCTTAATTTCAGTAACTATGCTTGCTTCTAATGGATGGTTGCATCTAAGCTTATTCCCTTTTGTTCGCATGTAACAACATGGCTTCCATTAGTCAAACGATTGATTTCTTTAAGTGTAACTTGATCAGGATGACCATAGCGATTCCCGTTTGAGCAAGATGTATAGGCATAATCAGGGCTGTAGTAACTTAGGAACTTGGCATTGTAACCAGTATTGCTGCAATGATGGGTGACCTTGTAGTACTTTGTACGTTTGTTAGTTAAGTTGCATTTGCTTCCGAGAAACCCATCAATCTGCTCCCAACCTGCATCTCCTGGCAGAAGAAGATGTGATTTCTTAGTAACCACATCCATTATTATTCCATGATGATTTTGGTCTGATGAGTTAGCTTTGTTAGCTAGATTACTTGCAGCAACCAAGCAAAAACCAAAACCACTTTTTGTTCTGGATTCTGTACCTCTGAGCTCGTAGAGAATGTTTCTGTCACTTGCTTCTCTTAGAAGTTTAAGAGCAGTCGTAGTCTTACCGACTGGCGTATGGCAGAATATAACAGCATTGGGTTGTAAAGTAGTGATGATTTTTTGAGCACTCATGATATGATCATAGTGCAAATGTGAGATTATGAATCTCTCAATGAAGAATTCAGGATATTTTAGGTAAAGCCAATCATAAAATTCCGATTCACAAATAGCATTCTTATACTGATTTGAATGCAGATACGCATCAATAAGCCAGATTCTATTTCCTGGGAATCTAAGAACTATTGTGTCCCCTTGTCCTACGTTCATTACGTGGAGATTAATTTGAGGATGCTGAAGAAACTCAAGGTCAGATATCAGGTCTGATTCTGGAATCACCTTATTTTTAACTTTATCGATAATTTCCTTGTATTCTTTTTCAACAGCTTTCTCAATTTTTCTATTACGATTGACTGATGCCAATGTGTCATCATTTAGATACCATATGTTCTGCACTTGGCTATTATGTGAATTAACGTATTCTCTTTTTAGCCCAGGATGATTCCACTCTACCTGAAAAGCTCTTCCACTGCTTAACAATCCATCATCATCAGAAATGAAACTCGCATGACTGACTAGGTTCTTATCTGCTAATAAATATCGCACAGGTACTCGAACCTGATCATCGACATTAACTAGTTTGATCCAATAACCACTTTCGCTCAGTTTCTTATCCACTCCTGATTTCTCACTTACTGGGAATACATCATCTACTATCCAAGTATCTTGCCAGGATTGAACATCAATGTACTCCATTATAGTCTTAATATAATTACTTACTGCCATTTGTATATCCTCATCCCATCCTCAGCTGCATCACCATCGTCCCTATCAGCGAGATATCTTCTCCCTGCATCGAATCTACTACCTGGACTCGGTAATCAGCATTGAAGGGATGGAGTAGCACCTGCTGTCTCTGGTGATCGAACTGGATACGTTTGAGGGTGATGCCATCATTCAATCTGACTGCACAAACAGAGCTATCGGTATTGCTCCAGTCATCCTTTCTTTGGATAAAAACGATGTCGTTATTCATGATCTGAGGCTCCATAATCCTTCCTCGGATATACTTTCAAATCCATTTATTGTATTGAACTACATTATCTCAATTGCGTCATTATTTGTCAAGATCAATGCACCCATTTCATTGGGTGATCTTGACTGATCCAGGAAAGATACATCATCTCATCTTGATTGGTCCCTTGAGACAGGCACAGCGAAGAAAAATCTCTTGCTTCAAAAAATTGATAAAGAGGCAGTTACGTATATGAGGAAAAGATTCCACAGCAAAGTGTCAACCAACTGACGAAAGTGTCCCCTATATATAAGTAAGGGGTACATTGCAGGAAGTCAGGTTCTGATAATGGCTCAGTGGATCGTTTTTCCAGCGAGCTGGATTGTCGATAGGGCAACAATGCGTGTATCTTTTAGATTAGCACGGCAATGGTGTAAACCAGGGCTCACACAACATTCTATATCACGGTACTCGCCACGGAGCGGATTCAGAAGCTGCATTGTAAGTGAAAGAAAATGACGAAGATAAGCTAAGTGTACATAAAAAACTTGACAGTAACTGTAAATTTGTTTTACAGTGCCATGTAAACAGAAGTGCGAAAGAGGTGATTATGCCAGAACGCTTGATGCACAAGATGCATAGTTTTGTTCAGGACAGATTCCCGCTCTCCAAGGTGATTGGGGTGCTCAGTGACAAGAATAGTAGCCACCTTTTGGAGATCACGGGAAAATCGGGATCGGGGAAGTCTTATTTAATTGCCCCAATGCTGGAGGCTTTGAAGGATAGCTATAGCAAGATTGAGTACTTCTCGCCCAATCCTCTCCGTTACAATCATTTCAGGGATGTAATCAAGATTCTGACGGATATTGAGGATCAGAAGCTCGAGGACTTGCTGCTTACTCATCAGAAGGATTACAGCACAGGGAAGAGGTACGATTTTTATTACTATATCACCGAGCAATTGCTGCAGGGCAAGCACTTTCATCAAATGCTGCTGGTGATCGACGATTGTGATGTGCTGGATCATTATACCAGGGACTTTCTGCAGTATTTGGTGCAATATACTGAGGATCTGGGAGTGCAGATTGTCGTCTTTTCGCAAAAGCGTCTCTTCAGCTTCTCAATCTTGGAACAAGTGCCTTCTGCCAGCGTGGATGAGATTCAAAAGTTACTCACCCAACTCTTTCCCCAAACAGACTTTTCTTATGTAAGCGAGAGTGAGATACTCTGCCGGATCAGCGATGGCAATCTGATGATCATGGAGAGGATTCTCATGGAGATGCTGAAAGGGAAAAATAAACCCGTCTTTGATCTCAGTCCCTATTTGGAGCGCTCTTTCAATGCAGTTCAGATCTACCACGAAGCTTTGGAAAAGCTCAGTAAAAGCCAAACTGAGATACTGATCGGTCTCTTTGCTTTGGATGGTCTGGATGAAGAAGGCTTCAAACAAAGCCTGGGAACCGGCAAGACAGCCGAGAAAGACCTGAACGCTCTATTGGATCTGGGTTTGGTGAATCTGGTTAACCACAGGTTTGTCATTCAAAAGAAGAATGCCTTTTCTGAATGGCTAAAAAACAACCCTGGAGTGCTCTCTTCAGCCCTTTTAGTTAAGATCATCAAGCAACTCAGCAAAGATGATGCTACCGGGCAAGTATTGGCCAGGCTGCATTCTCTGGTTGGCACTTATCCAGAAGAGCTCTTTTTGGGGCTAATGCACCAGTTGGGACTGATCTGTGATAATGAGAATATGATTGCGCTCTTCGAGTATGCACTCAAGAATACTAAAGAGCCCGAAGCGATGCTAGAGCTCAACCTGAGAATGGGCAGAGCCTTCTCGGATAACAACGAAAAGGACAAGGCCGTTGATTTCTTCCGCAAGTGTCTGCATATCTGCAGTGAAAACGATCTCCCGGCCGAAGAAGTGATCTTCCAACTTGCCAGTACCCTTTTTGAGATCAATTCATCTGCCTTTGCTCTGGAGATCATCAAAAAGTACTCACCTTCCACTATAGATCCCTGGATGAAAGTGAGAATCCGTATGCTGAAAGCTGATATCCTGGTAGAATCTGAGGAGTATGAGGAGGCTATCCAAACCATCGAAGCAGTGATGCACTCTCTATCCAGCCTGGAAAACAAACTACACAGGTATCTTGCTCAAGCTGAGGCCAAGAAGATCAAAGGTAAGATCCATTACTACGTGAATGAATGGGATCAGGCTGAGATAGCCTTCAAAGATGCAGAAAACATGTATCAACTCGCTGAAGACCAGAAGGGTCTGGCTGCGATATCAAACAACCTGGGTGTGCTATATATGTTCCAGGGTGATTGGGAGAAGAGCGAATACTGCTTTCTCAGAAGTCTTGCCATCGAAAAAGAGATTTACAACCTTAATGGCATCTCGGTTTGTTACAACAATCTGGGTGGTTTGATGGACGATAAAGGCGATCAGCTCCGTTCCATCTCTTATCTGGAAGAAGCACTCAAGATTCAGAAGTTGCTCAATGAGCCCTATAATATCTCAAATATATATAATAACATCGGGATTACCCTGATGGATCAGGGGCAATACGCTCAAGCCGAGGAAGTGCTGGTTAAATCCCTGGAAACGGCTACGGATTTTAACTTTTTCAGGCATATAGTAGCATCTCTTAATAACCTTGGAGCGCTTCACTTTAAGAAGGGCAATTGGAATCTCTCAATCAGCTATTACGAGCAGGCCATCAGCAAAAGTCAGGAGAATAGCTTCAATGAAGGCCTGCTGAGATCCTTTAATAACCTGGGTGAAGTCTATGAGAAACAAAACGAACTAAACTTGGCTTATGATCTCTATTTCAAGGGGCTGGAGCTCTTGAGCACTGTCTCTGATGATTATATCAAGGCAGAGCTCTATGGTAATCTGGGCTCTGTGCTTACCAAGCTCCACAAGTTCAAAGAAGCCTATGGCTATCTGGTGGAGAGCTTTGATTTCTTCAAATCCCTCAATGCCCGTGATAAGATAATGGAAGGATGCCAGAAGCAGGCTTACTACTTTATACTGACTCATAATCTTGAAAGTGCGGATTACTATCTGAAACAGGCCATGAAGATGGCTCATGAACAGAATCATCCCTTCGAGATTGGCAGATCTTTCTACCTACGGGCACTACTGGAACGTAAGGATCTGGAATCTGCCAAGACAAACCTGGAGGAGTCCATCAAGATGTTTGTGCAGACAGGGAGCAGTTACGAGCTTTCTCTGGCAAACTACGAACTGGCTTCGGTTCTCTTTGAGATGAAGGAATGGGAACCAGCTCTGCAGATTCTGAAGAATAACCGCAAGATCATCCAGGAGTATGGCTCGATTAAGCTGTTGGAACAGAATGATATACTGTTGCAGAAGATATCCCGGGAGTATTCTGCTCAGATGCAGGACATCAAGTTTGAAGAAAACCTGCTGAATCAATTCTATGAGATCACGCAGAATCTGAACACTCTCACCGATTTAGATGTCCTAATCGAGAATTCTCTTTCCAGCCTGATTGAGCTCTCGGAAGCTGATGGAGGAATGCTCTGCCTGCATGAAAGCAGTACCTTGCCGGGTTCCTGGGAGTACAAGCTGTATAAGGGTACTTCTCCGGACGATAAGAATCACAGCATCTTCATGGATCTGTGCCATCAGGTTTACAACAGCAAGAAGCTGGAAAACTACAAACAACCTCACTTTGCACCTGATTACAACAACATCCTCATCTTGCCTTTATCTATCCGCAAGAACACACTGGGCGTGGTTCTGCTCTTTAGCACCAGCGGAGCTCATTATTTCTCTGAAAGGATAATCAATCTCCTGAGCGCTCTTACCAATCAGGTGATTGTGATCATAGAAAATATCCGCAGTGCCAATCTGGAAAAGACCCACGCTGTGATCCGTGAGCAGCTCAATTCCAATAACCTCTATGCCAATATCATCGGCACCAGTCCAGAGATGCAGAAGATCTTTGAGATCATCGAGAAGGTGAAGGATACGCCCACCTCAGTGCTTTTGGAAGGTCCTAGCGGAACAGGAAAGGAACTCATTGCCAGAGCTCTGCACTTTAGCAGCAACAGGAGCAATAAGTCTTTTGTCGCCCAGTACTGTGGAGCTTTGCCGGAGACACTGCTGGAAAGCGAACTCTTTGGACATGTGAAGGGTTCGTTCACTGGAGCAGCCTATGATAAGAAGGGACTCTTTGAGATAGCCGATGGCGGAACCTTCTTCCTGGATGAGATAGCCGATATCAGCCAAAGCACTCAGGCCAAGCTTCTGCGCTTCTTACAGGAAGGCGAGATCAAGAGAGTGGGCGCCACCAAGACGGAAAAGGTGAATGTGCGTGTGGTCTGCGCCACGAACGTGTCTCTCCTGGATAAAGTCAAAGACGGTTCATTCCGGCTGGATCTGTACTACCGACTGAACGTGATCAAGATTGAAGTGCCTCCCCTCAAAACCAGAAAGGGGGACATCCCTCTCTTATCAGTTCACTTTCTGGATAAGTATAATAAACGCATCAATAAGTCCGTGGTTGGCATCTCTGATGAAGCCATGAAGATCATGGAAAACTATGACTGGCCAGGTAATGTGCGCCAGCTTGAAAATGAAATAGAACGCGCCGTGACTCTGGCGGAGAACAATAGCTTCATCAAGCCCTCAGATTTCTCTGAGGAAGTGCGGAAGTATATCGAAAACGTGCAGACCATCAAGCTGCTGAATAGCAAGCGATCGCTGAAGGATGCCATTGAAGAATTGGAACGCAAGCTGATAACTGAAAGTATGGAACAGAACCAATGGAACCAAACTCAGGCAGCCAAGGAACTGGGTCTCTCCCGGCAAGGCTTGATTAAGAAGCTTAAGAGATATAACCTATACAAGGAAGAAGAAGCTTGAGCTCTGATACATCTGAACAAAAAGTAGAATCTCTGGATAGCATCCTGAATTTCGTCTCCCTGGATATCGAGACCACGGGCTTGGATACACGCAGGGATGAGATTATTCAGATAGCTGCGATCCGATTCACTGCGGGAAAGAAAACAGAAGTCTTTGATAGCTTTGTGAAACCCAATGCTAAGGTGCCCACTTTCATCAAAGCTCTTACTCACATCTCATCGGAAGATCTAAAGAATGCTCCGGATATTAAGGCTGTTCTTCCCAAGCTTCTGGAGTTCATTGGTGATTCTGTGATAGTAGGCCAAAATATTGCTTTTGATTTGGGGTTTATTGATGAGAATCTGATACGTATGGGCAAGTTTCCCATTCGTAATCAGAGATGGGATACGGCCGAGATCGGCAGGGTTTATCTGCCATTCATCAATAATCACAAGCTGGGAACCATGTGTAGAGAGTTTTATATAGTGCTGGATAATGCTCATCGGGCAGACGCAGATGCTGTTGCCACCGGAGAGCTGCTTTGCCACCTGAGTCATCACATCTACGATCACTATAGTCTGGTGCTCAACGCCAGACTCTTGGATCTTGCCAAACAGGCCAAGCTGGAAGACAGCCTATATCACTATCTGTATAAACTAGTCGAGTTTCAAAGACATTATGCTTTGATTGGTAAGAAGCCTGAGCCACCTGAAAACAAGCTGGTTAACGTCATCGATCATCAGATTCCGGGCAATGGAGTAGCGGATATTGAGAACGTCTTTGGTCCTTCCGGAATATTCTCCCAGCGCTTTGAAAACTATGAATTCAGAAGTGGCCAGCTAGAGATGGCCAAACACATTGCTCTGGCTTTTGAGCAGGAACATCATCTGGCAGTGGAGGCAGGCACGGGAGTGGGGAAGTCTTTTGCATACTTGGTTCCTGCCATGCAATATGGACTGGATAAACGTACCAAAGTTTTGATCTCTACCAACACCAAGAACCTCCAGGAACAGCTCTTCTTCAAGGATATACCAGCTCTTCGCAAGATCATCCCCATCCCCTTTAAAGCATGTTTGGTAAAGGGGAGGGACAATTATATCTGTGAACGGCGTTGGAATGAGTTGCTGAGCGACCAGAGCAAAGGCTATACAGATTATGAAGCACATGCTTTACTCTATCTGGTGGTTTGGAAGCAGCTCACTCACACAGGAGATATCTCGGAGAATTCGTCCTTCGATCGCAGCCGGTTCAGCTTTGTGTGGAGAAAAGTATGCTCAGATCGCTACCTCTGTGGAGGAAGAAGATGTCCGCTCAATAAGAGCTGCTATCTGATGAAGCTCCGTAAGGATATTGAGGACGCCAGTATAGTGGTGGCCAATCACTCTTTGCTTCTGGCTGATATGCAGACCGATAACCAGAGCTTGGGAGAATATAGCTATCTGGTAGTAGATGAGGCTCATAACCTAATGGCTTCTGCTGCTCGTCTTTTGGGCTTTGAACTCGGCTATGTGGATTTGAATTCTCTGCTTCAGCAATTGGGTAGCTCTCATCGCAGGCAACACACAGGCTTTTTGAGCCAATTAAACAGGGCAGTTGAAAAGAGTCTCTGCCCGGATGCTGTGAAGACACAGATGAGCTCACTGGTCAAGAATGTGGAGAAGAATATTGAGTTTCTTCGCAAACCTCTGCAGGACATGTTCAATGAGGCTGGTCGGATAGTTCTCCAGGCAGATAGCTTTGGAAAGTGCAGGATAAAGACTCAAGGACAGTATCCTGCTTTAGACGAGAAATTGCTTAGTGTAAGGAACACCTGGAAATCCCTGGTGAAAGATCTCACGGCTATAAGCAATGTGCTCAGCACTATCAA
The DNA here is from genome assembly GCA_023421135.1 of Candidatus Cloacimonadota bacterium. GTDB lineage: Bacteria > Cloacimonadota > Cloacimonadia > Cloacimonadales > Cloacimonadaceae > PHBP01. Next base: position 10,823 of record JAEZUG010000026.1, read on the forward strand.
AACGGGTGTTCTGGCTCAATATGAGAACTATGTGGAAAGCCTGTCTTCCTTTGGTGCTCGCATGTCTGAAATCGAACAATCCATGATGATACTCCTGGATCCAGATCTGGATAACTATGCTCTGTGGTTGGAAAACAATGGGGGAGACCGGAATACACCCTCAGCGGTTATCTGTTACGCACCAGTTGAGGTGGGAGAGCATCTCAACCGGATTCTTTACAAAAATGTCCGAAGCATTGTCTTTACATCAGCCACTCTCGCTTTAAGAGGTTCTTTCAAGTTTTTCAAGGGACAGAGTGGCCTTAATCTGGTGGAGGATGGTAAGCTGGTTGAGGAGATAGTGGATTCTCCTTTTGACTACGATAAACAGTCACGTCTCATGATCAGCAGCTTCTTACCAGAACCCAAAGACCGTTTCTTTGGGAATCAAGCCCTGGCCTGTCTGGAGCAGATAGTAACATCGGTCAATATCGGTACCATGGTACTTTTTACTTCCTATAAGGACCTGAACCAGGTTTTCGAGCACCTTTCAGATGTGTTGTATCAGAACAACCGCAGTTTCTTCGCCCAGGGTAAAGGCTCCAGCCGTTCATCTATTCTGAGTGAGTTTAAACAGGTGGATAATGCAGTACTCCTGGGCACCAGTTCATTTTGGGAAGGGGTGGACATTCAAGGTAAGTCACTATCACTTCTTATTCTGTACAAGCTGCCCTTCATGGTGCCATCCGAACCAGTCGTGGAAGCTTATATCGATAAATTGGAACGAGAGCAGAAAGACTCCTTCATGTACTATATGTTGCCCAATGCACTCCTGAGATTACGCCAGGGCTTTGGCAGACTGATCAGAAGTAAGAGTGATACTGGTATAGTGTTAATAATGGATTCCAGAGTCTCTACCAAGAAGTATGGTAGTTATTTTAAAGAAGTATTACCTTGTCAAAGTCGTGAGTTCCAATCTGAACAACAGCTCTTTAGTGAAATCGCTGCCTTTTTCAGAAACCAAGAAACGGAAGACAAATGAGAGAAACTATTACTCAGCGTTTTGGAGCCCTACATGAAGACGGGAGACTGCGGTTTGATGAACCACTTTCCCGTCACTGCAGCTTCAAAATCGGTGGCCCTGCCGACGTTATAGCAATACCACAGACAGAAAAAGAATTCATCGAGCTGCTCAGCTTTGCTCTGGAACACCAAGTTCCCTACTTCATCCTGGGCAATGGCTCAAATCTGCTGATCAGCGACAAAGGCTACCGTGGCCTGATTATCAAGAGCTCTGGAATGAACAAGATATCAAGAGACGAGCTCTTTATCTCTGCTTATGCGGGTACAGTGCTCTCGCAAGCCTGCAGCTTTGCCAGAGATCTGGGTCTGGCAGGTCTTGAGTGGGCCAGCGGGATACCCGGAACTGTGGGCGGAGCAGTTTTCATGAATGCCGGAGCCTATGGAGGAGAGATCAAAGACTGCCTCTATTTCAGCAGATGTATTCGCCCTGACTTAGAGTCTTTGAGGGCTAAGAACCCAATCATCTACCTCAAGAATGAAGAGCATCACTTTGCTTACCGTAAAAGCTCTCTACAATCCAGTGGACTAATAGTCCTCAGCTCCGCTTTCAAGCTTGAGAAGGATTCTACGGAGGCAATATCTGCCAGAATGGAAGAGCTGAAACAGCAGAGAAACTCTAAACAACCCATGGATCTACCATCAGCTGGCAGCGTGTTTAAGCGTCCGGAAGGTCATTTCACCGGTAAATTGATTGATGACTGCGGGCTTAGAGGTTATCGGATAGGAGATGCGGCAGTATCGGATAAGCACTGCGGTTTCATTGTGAATATGGGGAAAGCTAGCTTTAATGATGTTTTTGCCTTGATCCAACACGTCAAAAGTACGGTAAAAGAAAGATTCGGAGTGGAACTAGAGACTGAGATCAGACTTCTGGGTGAGCTTTGAGACAATCTGGAAAATACATATATCCTTCAATCCTATTTGTTCTGTTGATTCTTGCTTGGCACGCTCTCAGTCTGAGCCGCAGCCTGGACTCCTGGATATTGCCATCTCCTCTTAAGGTGCTCTCTGCTTTCACTGAAGCCGGCGATCTACTATGGTATCATTTCAAGTTTACTCTGCAAGCCACACTCTATGGTTTTGCCATCAGCATAGTTCTTGGCTTGATCACAGCCATGATAATGGATAACATCAGAGCTTTTCATCAGGCTCTGTATCCCTATATCATTGCTTCTCAAACCATCCCGATCATAGCTATTGCACCTCTGCTTATCATCTGGTTTGGCTATGGGCTGGCATCCAAAGTCTTCACAGTGGTGCTCATTTGCTTTTTCCCCATAGCATTAAATTTCTGGATTGGTCTGAGCAGCGTGAGCATAGATCAGATTCGTCTGATTCGCTCAATGGGAGCAGGACGTTGGAAGACTTTCCTCTATCTTAAACTGCCTGCCTCACTACCAAGCCTGTTTACCGGGCTCAAGCTTTCTGCTACCTACAGTGTAATGGGTGCGATTATTGGTGAGTGGTTAGGCGGAGTCGGCGGCTTGGGAATCTATATGACCAGAGCCAGCAAATCATATTTGACTCATCATGTCTATGCCATAGTGATTGTGATAGTAATGCTCAGCCTGGCTCTCTTCTTAGTCGTATCACTATTTGAGCGCTTACTCCTAAAGTGGAACGCTCCTAAACAAGAAGAGTATAAAGATTTCAAGGAATTAAGGAATTAATTTGTGGTCATAATGATTTTAATGGACTATATTGTTGAATAAGAGCCAAATCTAACAGCCAAAAAGGAGACCCTAATGCTAGCTATCACTGGTATCGGACAAGCAATTACAGAATTCTTCACACCAGATAGAATCTCTATGCTGGTTCGAGTTGCCCTTATCTTAGGCATAGGGCTGCCATTGCTATCTTTGATTAAGAAGATTACGGTCAAGCTAACTCATGGCAAGCTTTCTCCCCAATCCGAGCAGTTGATCCAGAGAGCTGTTTATTATCTCGGTTTCCTGGTTTTGGTGGTTACTCTGTTGAATGAGTTTGGCTTCAAGCTTTCGGCTCTTCTGGGAGCTGCTGGTGTGCTTGGTATTGCAATAGGCTTTGCTTCTCAGACCAGTGTATCCAATATCATAAGCGGTATCTTCCTGATTAGTGAGAAACCCTTTGTTATCGGAGACGTGATTGACATCGGGGGAACGATCGGAACAGTGGCCTCAATCGATCTCCTCTCCATAAAGCTTAAGACCCCAGACAACCGTTTTGTACGTGTTCCCAATGAGAACATGATCAAGACTGAAGTCATCAATATCACACGATTCGAAACACGAAGGGTAAACATCAATGTCTCAGTAGCATATGAATCAGATATGAGTAAGGTTCTGCAAATTCTTGACAACATCGCCAATACTGAAGAACTTGCCCTCAAAGAACCCAAATACATTTCGGTCGTTGATGCCTTCTCCGATTCAGGCATCAATGTCCTCTTTGGAGTTTGGGGAAATACCAGCGACTATTGGACCTTACGGAACAATCTGATGCTTAGGGTTAAACAGGAGTTTGAAAATAACGGGATATCGATTCCATATCCCCACGTGCAGATTGTTGCACAGAACAACAAAGAACAAGTATAGAAGAGGTAAGAATTATGACAAAACCCAAGATCAAAGGCATCATCTTTGATATGGATGGGACACTTTTAGACACACTCAAGGATATTGCTGACGCAATGAACGAAGCCTTGGTAGAATTCGGTTTCCCCGCTCATCCTGAAGAAGACTACAAGGGTTTTGTAGGTAGTGGGCTTTCCGAACTTTGCAAAAGAGTTCTTCCTGAGAAGAACCAAAGCCAAACGCAGATCAACAAGCTGACTCAGAAGTTTTGGGAAAACTATGAGAACAATTGGTTCATGCACACCAAACCGTATTCCGGAATCATGTATCTGGTTCAGTTGGGGATAGCCCGCAAGCTCAAGCTTGCCATCCTATCAAACAAACCTCATTACTTTACAAAGAAAATGATCAGGCATTTCTTCAGGGGTGCCATGATCAAGCATTTCAAAAACCCCTTTGGAATTTACAGTGGAGAACAGACAGATAAGCCCGCTAAGCCAGATCCAACGATCGCTCTTGAGCTTGCTGAGCGCTTGAATGTGCTGCCAGCAAATATAGCTTTTGTGGGTGATAGTGATGTGGACATGCAGACGGCAAAGAATGCAGGCATGATCGCAGTTGGCGCCGCCTGGGGATTCAGAAGCAAGAAAGAACTCCAGGATGCCGGAGCCGATTACGTCTTCGACACAGCCCTTGATTTGGTGAAGTTCATAGAATCCGAGCCTGCTATCTGATGAAATCATTCAGGAAGGTTCTCACGATCAGAACAGACACCCGACGAGCCTATCTGAACCTCACACCCCAGGTGGAGACTGCCATCCGGGAAAGCGGGATCAGAGAAGGAATGTGCTTGGTAAATGCCATGCATATCACGGCCTCAGTGTTTATTAACGATCATGAGAGCGGTTTGCATGCCGACTTTGAGAAGTGGCTGGAGAAGCTTGCCCCGGAGAAACCTCATAACCAATATCAACACAATGGCTATGAAGAAAATGCCGATGCCCACCTGAAACGTCAGATCATGGGCAGAGAAGTGGTTTGTGCCATTACAGAAGGCAAATTGGACTTCGGTCCATGGGAGCAGATATTCTACGGCGAATTCGATGGTATGCGTGACAAACGAGTCCTGATCAAACTGATCGGAGAATAACCCAGCTATTAATAGCAGATAAACGGGCAGTGAATACACTGCCCGTTTTTTTTCCTCGTCAAACATAGTCCTTTCCTATTCCTCCCCAAGATGATTCTTTAGCAATTCATTAGCGATCCTTTAGCGAAAGCTAAGGAAAGACTTATGCTGTATTAAGTTATGGATAAGCAATTGAATAAGGGTCCTATCTACATACAGATGGATAGTTTAGAAGCACCACAGTCAACATATTGGAGTGGATGAAGCAAAAGAACGGCCTCCCAATTGAGAGGCCGGATATCTTTGTTGATCAAGTTTTATCTGAGCTTGATAGCTCTGTAGGAATTGACAGCGTTTCCTATCCTGCTCTTGATAAAGTAGATGCCTGGTGCTGCTGGATGGCCACTGGTTTCAGAATTCCAATTGATAATGCTTCCGGGATGAGTTCGGTATTTCTGAACTAACTGGCCTCTAAGGTTATAGATTGAGACTTCCATTTCCTCGTCCTGCTTGCTGAAGGTCTCTATGGTTAGCTCAGAACTGAAGGGGATGGGGTAGAGCTTCAGGCCAAAATCTGCAGCGGGTACAAGAACGGGGTCTTCATTGGCTGTGTATGTCTCCCAGATGTATTCCACTTTATCCACATCAACAAAGGCATTATCAATGTACTCCTGTTCAATCTCATGTTCTAAATTTCCGTTGGCCAGATAGCTGTAGAGCTTTCGGCTGGAATTTTGCCACTGGTTCATATTCCAATAGTAATAGGTGGTTTGAGTGCGCTGGTTTTGAGCATTGAATTCGGATGCACTCTTATCTGAAAGAACCCAAGCTGCACTTTCCCAATCGTATTCGATTTCTTCGGCTATCATTCCAGGGAATTCAAAGCCGTCGTTTATGAGCATAAAGGGTAGGTTCTGAGACATGTACTCTATGAACTGCAGGCCAGTACTTGTGTCATTGGGATGATAAGTGCGTGTAATCTTATCATTGGGAGACCAGTTTATTGAATCAGGTGAGGCATCGGAATATTCGGCGACAATTCTTCCCTGTCCATCTGCATCGAAAGTTGATTTGTAATACATAGCTGTACGATTCTCTTCTTCAGACTCTTCCCAATTATAAACAACGGATACTTCGGGCCCATCGTAGAAGATATGTAAACGAGTGAAGGGAATCCACAGCTCCGGATCTTTGCTCAATGGCATATCTCCACTGTATCCAAAAAGACTCGTTATGCGGTTCTGATTGTCATACTGTGCTACAGTCTTCATCATCGGCATCAAATTGCCAAAGAAATTCATGTAGATCACGTTCTCGGCTACGTAACCTTCAGCATTGTAGTAGATATAGGCTACCATCATAGCTGGGAACCACTCCCCGGATTCTGCATCATACATGTCCATGTGCATTGAATCTGGTTGAGCTGTTTGCGATGAACTATAGAAGAAATTGGCTCGTGAATTTGGCACCCATGCTGCTCCATCCTTGCTACTGTATATCTGTTGAGCAATTCTATGAGCCCTGTTAATAGTCTGCGCAGGTCTCAAACGCAACGCTCCGGGATTATCAAAGATACCTGCGATAATCACAAGTGGGATGAATAATAGAACCAACGGGACAAGAATCTTTTTCATGGTACACCTCGTTTTGTTTTTTTTACTACTGTTAAAATAACCCGGAATTGCCTTCTGTCAAGTCTTCAGGCGATTTGATACTAATTATGGCTGGTTTCACACATCATTCTGCTATTCATTGGATGGTGGAGACACTCTCGCTCTTGACAGCATTCCTGCTTTGATTATCTTGGTTCATAGATCTTTGAACAGAGTATATGGGGGTGACATGGTTTCGACAGGAAACTTTGAGTGTAAGAGATGCATGCCGGAGACGCTATCCACTCCGTTATCAAGTGGCACAAAAATTAATTGCAAACAACAACTACTCCTTAGCAGCATAAGCCGCTAACGTCTCACCTTCCCGTTCCGTCGGGGAAGAATGAGGCGTCGTAACAGTACGGACGCTCCGGGGTTGGTGCCTGAATATCCCGGCTAAGCTAATAGGCTGGGTTGCATAGTGGTCTGATTGCCTTCCACATGTGATCAAGATTAAAGACAACTAAGCATGTAGATTCTTTTATGGGCAGTTTTTTGGACGCGGGTTCGATACCCGCCACCTCCACCATTTTAGTTAATAGTGAGAAGTTAATAGTGAATAGAATCTATACTCGTAGCTGGGGAAGTGTTTGCTAAGGTTAAGAGTATAGCTCTGTAAGTTAGATAATATAAAAATAGTTTGGAGGGATTATGATGCATACTGATTTGCAAGTCTATAAAGAAAGCATGCTGCTGGTGAAAGATATCTATGACCTGACCAGGAGCTTTCCCAAGGATGAACAGTGGGCACTTACATCCCAAATGAAGCGAGCCGTTATATCGATTCCATCAAATCTTGCGGAAGGATCTGGAAGAAGATCAAGCAAAGAACTTTCTCATTTCTTGAACATTTCTTTGGGCTCTCTATCCGAGCTTGAAACACAGATAGAGATAGCAAACATATTGGGCTTTATAGAAGATAAGAGCATGACAGAGCCTATTATAGCAAGGTTGAACAGCGTCAAACGCATGCTGGTCGCGCTACAGAAAAGAGTAACTACTCCACCTCTCAGCTCGAAATGACACGCCCATTAACCATTAACTCATTAACCATTAACTGCGAAGCTAAGATTTTCCTTTACAATAAACCCTTATCCAAAAGACTGGTAAAACTAAATTCATCTGGAGGATGAAATGCCACTAAAACCTGAGGCTAAACAAGCTATCATGGCAGAGTTTAAACTCCATGAATCAGACACAGGCTCTCCTGAAGTACAGGTTGCCATGCTCACACGTCGCATTGCCGACATCACTGAGCACTTGAAAGTCCATTCAAAGGACTTTTCAACCCGTAGAGGACTCCTGATTCTGATCGGGCAACGCCGGCGTCTCCTTGATTATATGAAGCGGAAAGACATCAATCGTTACCGCACCATTATCAAGGCTCTCGGCATCAGAAAGTAAACTCGATTAGTCCAAGATACTATACTAGAAAATATGAAGAAGTTGGATTCTCTGAAGACAGAAGCATTAGCAATCTGTAACAGGGAGTCCCTTTTTCATTTTAGGCTAAAACCCCTCCTGCCCGAGAAATGAGCAATAAGCTAAGGTTGTTTATATCATGACTTTGGCCTATTGCTTCTCTCTCTGGCAGTGATACAAACCAATGGAGAATTAATGCATAATTTCCAAATTACCCGTAAAAGCCTGGACTTCTGTGGTCGCACTTTAACCATAGAAACAGGCAGAATGGCCAAACAGGCCAATGGTTCCGTCTTCATTCAATATGGCGATACCTCGGTTCTCGTTACTGCCACTATGGCCAAAGAAGCCACCATGAACACAGATTTCTTCCCTTTGACAGTTGATTTCATTGAAAAAATGTATGCTTCCGGAAAGATCCCCGGCGGTTTCTTTAAGCGCGAAACCAAGCCTTCCACCGACGCCACTCTCATGGCACGTGTGATTGATCGTTCCATCCGCCCTCTATTCCCTGATGGCTTCCGTAATGCCGTGCATGTGGTGCTAAATGTGCTTTCATACGACGGTGTGAATAATCCTGAAGTATTGGGTGTGTTGGGAGCCTCTGCTGCTCTTTCAATTTCTGATATTCCCTTCCATGGCCCCATAGCAGGAGTCACTGTTGGATACATCGATGATGAAATCGTTGTAAATCCTACTATCAAGCAGATCAAAGAAGTCTCCAAGCTCAATCTCGCAGTAGCGGGTAGCGCAACCTCTGTTGTAATGATCGAGTCTGCTGCTGCCGAGCTTGCTGAAGACATTATGCTGGATGCAGTGTATCAAGGTCATGAAGAGATCAAGAAACTGGTTGCTGTTCAAAACGAAATGGTTTCTGAGATTGGTAAAGCCAAAGTCGAAGTGAACCTCGATGCAGTCCCTGAAGAGATCATGAGCCGGGTCGAAAACGATTATGGCAAGATCATTGCTGACTCTGCGGTGATTCTTGGTAAGCAAGAGCGTCAGGATGCTTTCGACGCTGCTGAAGCTGAGATGCTGGAGAAATATGCAGAAGCTGATGGCGATGAGTACGAAGAAAAAGTTCGGTACTACAAGCAAGCTTTTGAAGAGCTGATCAGACGCTACGTTCGTATGTCCATTCTGGATAAGCATCACAGAGTGGATGGCCGCGGTTTGGACGAGATCCGTGATATCACCTGTGAAATCGATGTTCTTCCTTTGGTTCACGGCTCAGCCCTCTTTACCAGAGGCGAGACTCAATCGCTGGGAACCGTTACCCTGGGTGGTGGCTCTGATGAGCAGATTATTGATACTCTCGAAGAAGAGTATAAGAAACGTTATTATCTGCATTACAACTTCCCGCCCTTCAGCGTTGGTGAAGCCGGACGCATGGGACCTACCGGGCGCAGAGAGCTTGGTCATGGAAACTTGGCAGAGAGAGCTTTGGCGACTGTCATCCCTTCAGTTGAGAGTTTCCCATATACGATTCGCCTGGTTTCTGATATTCTGGAGTCCAATGGCAGTTCTTCCATGGCTTCCATCTGTTCCACTTGTCTGGCCTTAATGGCTGGTGGTGTGCCGATAAAAGCACCGGTTGCCGGTATTGCTAATGGTCTCATTATGGAAGGAGACAAATGGGTGGTTCTGACCGATATTATGGGTCTGGAAGATCATCTGGGCGACATGGATTTCAAGTGTGCCGGTACTACCGAAGGTATCACTGCCATGCAGATGGACATCAAGATCGAAGGCATCACCAAAGAAATAATGCGGATAGCCTTGGAAAAAGCTAAAGCTGCCCGTCAACATATCCTTGGGATTATGGGAGAGTGCTTATCAGGACCCAGAGAGGATCTGAAGCCCTCTGCCCCCAGAATCGAATCCTTCAAGGTTCCCACCGATAAGATCGGTGAGGTAATAGGACCCGCAGGTAAGATGATCAAATCCATCATTGAACTCTGCAAGGTTCAGGTGGATATCACCGATGATGGTACGGTTCGTATTCTTTCTCCGGACAAATCTTCCATAGATAAAGCCAAGTCTATGATCAAAGGCATAGTGGAAGTCCCTGAGATTGGCACTTTATCCGAAGGAATCGTCACAAGGATTGAGAACTACGGTGTCTTCGCCAAGATCATGGGTGGTGTGAAAGAAGGTATGGTGCACGTGTCTGAGATGCATACCAGCCGTATCAACCATCCTCTTGATATGGTCAAACTTGGTGACAAGATTCAGGTTAAGATCTCCAAGATCGAGAATGGTAAGATAGGTCTTTCCATGAAAGGTCTTGAAGGCAATCCTGAGCCTGATCCCAATGCTCCCAAGGATCGCCCTGAAATGCATCAACACCGTGATGATCGCGGTGGAGATCGTCGTCCGCCCCGTCGTGATGATCGTGGTGGCAGAGACAGAGACAATCGAAGAAGATAGTTGGCAAGCTTGAATTGCCACTGAAGCTAATACATAATGGTGGCAGGCTGAAAGGCTTGCCACTGCTTTATAAAACGAGGAATAAATGGATTACAAGATAGCTGATCTTAGTCTGCATGAATATGGCAGAAAAGAGATAGAAATTGCTGAGATTGAGATGCCAGGGCTTGTTACACTACGTAGCAAGTATGGTGCTGAGAAGCCTCTAAAAGGTGCCAGGATCACCGGTAGTTTGCACATGACCATACAGACAGCAGTTCTGATCGAGACCTTGGTTGAGCTGGGTGCATCTGTACGTTGGGCAAGCTGTAATATCTTCAGCACCCAGGATCATGCTGCAGCAGCGATAGCCAAGGCTGGCATTCCGGTTTTTGCCTGGAAAGGTGAGAACCTGGAGGAGTATTGGTGGTGCACACTTCAAGCTCTGTCCTGGGGTGATGGTGGCCCGGACTTGATAGTTGATGATGGTGGAGATGCTACTCTGATGATCCATGAAGGATTTCGTCTGGAAGAAGAATATGCTCACACCGGAGTATTACCCCTGACCGACCAGAATAGCGCGGAATTGGCGATATTACAGGGATTGCTTTTGCAAGACCTTCCGAACAACCCTCAGAAATGGCACAGAATAGCAAAAGCTATCAAGGGTGTAAGCGAGGAAACTACCACCGGTGTTCACCGGTTGTATCAGATGCTGGAATCCGGTTCTCTGCTTTTTCCTGCTATCAATGTAAATGACTCTGTTACCAAAAGCAAGTTCGACAATCTCTATGGCTGCAGAGAGTCTTTGGCAGACGGAATCAAGCGGGGAACAGACGTGATGGTTGCCGGAAAGGTTGTAGTTGTTTGCGGCTATGGCGATGTTGGTAAGGGCTGTGCACAATCCATGAGAGGTCTGGGAGCCAGAGTTGTGATTACAGAGATAGATCCTATCTGTGCACTTCAAGCCAGTATGGAAGGTTATGAAGTGAACCTTCTGGACAATATGCTGGAAACAGCAGACATTTTCGTTACAGCTACAGGTAATTGCGATGTGATCCGTGCTGACCATATGATGATGATGAAAAACAACGCTATCGTATGCAACATCGGACACTTTGATAATGAGATACAGGTGGAGAAGCTTTACCATATTGAAGGTGTAAAGAAGATCAATATCAAACCTCAGGTGGATAAGATCAAGCTTCCCAACGACAAGTCCATTATTCTGCTTTCAGAAGGCAGGCTGGTGAATCTGGGTAATGCAACCGGGCATCCTTCCTTCGTGATGAGCTGTTCATTCACCAATCAGGTTCTGGCTCAGATGGATCTCTGGACTCATGATCACGAGATATCAGTCATGACTTTAAGCAAAGAGCTGGATGAAGAAGTCGCAAGGCTGCATCTGGATAAGCTGGGCGTTAAGCTCACAAAACTTACTGAACGTCAGGCCAGCTATATAGGTGTATCTCCGGATGGGCCTTATAAGCCTGAACACTATCGATACTAAGAGAAATGCCCGATCACGGGATTATAGAGATAATGCACTATAAGGAGATTATATGGAATTAATCAAGAAGATCAAAGACAAGTCCCTCACTGTTGGCGTGATAGGATTGGGTTATGTAGGATTGCCTATGGCAGTCACCATTGCCAAGAAGGGTTTCAAGGTTATCGGTTTTGAAGTCTCTGATTATGCGATAGAGCATGTGAATGCCGGAGAGAATTATATCGGCGACGTTACCGACGAGGATCTGAAGAAAGTCGTGAGTAATGGGTTACTTTGCGCCACCAAAGATTATAGCCGTATCTCAGAAGTACAGGCTATCATGATCGCAGTGCCAACTCCTCTGGATCGTTATCATCAACCAGATGTCACTTTCATCAAGCTGGCAACTCAGGCAATGGCACCTCATATCGTTCCCGGAACCCTTGTTGTGCTGGAAAGTACCACATATCCAGGAACCACCCGTGAGATCATCCTTCCTGAGTTTGAGAAACAGGGCTTGATAGTTGGTGAGACTGTGTTCTTAGCCTTTTCTCCTGAAAGGGTTGATCCGGGTAATGAAACCTATAAGACTCACAATACTCCCAAGGTTGTGGGGGGTATTACTCCAAAGTGTAATGAGGTATCCAAAGCTTTATACGAGAGTATTCTTGATGCTCCCGTCCACTGTGTATCATCACCTGAAGTGGCGGAGATGGAGAAGATTTATGAGAATACCTTCCGTAATATCAATATAGCTCTTGCCAATGAGATGACAGTTCTCTGCGAGAGAATGGGCATCAGCATTTGGGAAGTGATAGACGCTGCCAAGACCAAGCCTTACGGTTTCATGGCCTTCTATCCCGGGCCTGGAGTAGGTGGTCACTGTATCCCCATCGATCCCTTCTACCTTACATGGAAAGCCAGGGAGTTTGAGTTCCATACCCGTCTGATCGAACTGGCTGGAGAAATCAATATAGACATGCCTGAATATGTGGTTCAGAGAGCCATCAAAGTTCTTAACCGCAAAGGTATTGCCATCTCCAGAGCAAAGATCTTGCTGCTGGGTGCCGCCTACAAGAAAGATATCCGTGATATGCGTGAATCCCCAGTGGAACAGGTGATCGAGCAGCTTGAGGCTCATGATGCTGATTTTGAGATTCATGATCCCTACGTGGAAGAATTTCACAATGAAAGAAACGGTAAGACCTATGACACTATTGCTCTGGGTAACCTGATCAAATACGATCTGATTATTGTGATTACAGACCACTCCTGCGTAGATTATAAAGCTATTGCCGAGAGCGGTGTGAGTGTTCTTGACACCCGAAATGCCTTCAAGGGTATCAAGGCAGAAAACGTTGAGATTCTCTAAGAGACAAGATATACATGCAAAGCCCGTATTCTATGCGGGCTTTGCTTTCTAGTGAAATGGCGACTCATAAACCCGTCACAATTGATGAACTCTTTGGCAAGCTGGAGCAAAACCAGACTGAGCTCTGGTATGTGATTCATACCAAGCCCCGCCAGGAAAAGAAGCTGGCAGGATTCTGCCATACGGAAGGTATGTGGTATTACCTGCCCCAGATGCCCAGAGAACATCTCTATAACCATCGAAAAGTCATGTTCGATGTACCTATGTTTCCTGGATATATCTTTACCAGTCTGGATGAGGAAAAACGTGAGAGAATAAAGTATTCAGGGGCTATCGTAAACATCATCAAAGTTAAGAATCAGAAGGCTCTGCTATCTGAATTGAATAGTATTCTCTTAAGCAAACAGAAGCATCTGGATTTTGAAGCAGCAGTCTGGTTGGATAAAGGTCTTGAAGTAATGGTAATCAAAGGCCCACTCAAAGGAATCAGGGGCGTTGTGGAGAGTCACACCAAGCTGGAAGAAGTCCAGCTTCAAATTGATATCCTCAGGCAAGCAGTACGCGTGAAAGTAAAAGCGGATCAGCTTAGAATACTGGGAGATTACAAGATAGTGGAGAGCGAAGCATGAAGATAGTAGTAACAGGTGGAGCAGGGTTTATCGGTTCAAACGTAGTTGATGCCTTCCTGGGTGCCGGTCATGAAGTAGTAGTAATTGATAACTTGAGTACTGGTTACAGGCATAACATCAATCCATCAGCAAAGTTCTATGAGATGGATATTTGTTCCTCGGAACTGACCTCAGTTCTGCAAAAAGAGGAAGCAGACATCATTTGTCACCATGCTGCTCAAGCCAGTGTTCCAGTTTCGGTAAAAGACCCCTTATACGATGCTAACACAAATGTTATGGGCTTCATCAACCTTTTGCAGGGTGCTGTGATAAACAGAGTGAAGAAAGTAATCTTTATCTCCAGTGGTGGTGCTTTGTATGGAGAAGCAGAAGAGTATCCCACTACAGAAAACTATCAGCCTGTACCTCTATCTGTATATGCTATAAACAAAATGGTTGGCGAGATCTATCTACATTTTTACAAACACCAATATGGCTTGGACTACACAGTTCTACGCTATGCCAATGTCTATGGCCCCAGACAGGTTTCGCACGGTGAAGCAGGGGTTGTCTCCATCTTCATCGAAAAGCTTCTCGGAGGTGAAACACCAACCATCAATCGTTACGAGGATCAGCCTAATGGAATGATTCGAGACTATGTCTTTGTTCAGGATGTGGTCAAAGCCAATCTGGCAGCGCTGGAAAGGGGAAGCGGAGAAGCCTTCAATATAGGCACATGCATTCCCACATCTACTCTCACATTGTACAATGAGATTTGTCTCCAACTTGGTATCGTTACCGAGCCATACTTTGCACTGGCCAGGTTGGGAGACCTGAAAAACAGTTTATTGAACTATGACAAGGCTGCCAGTGTTCTGGGCTGGAAACCAGATTACAGCTTAGCTTCTGGCATAGCTGAAACGATCAAGTATTTTAAGAATAAGTAGAGGTTTACAATGAAACTCGCTGTTATAGGCACTGGGTATGTGGGCTTGGTGACAGGCACTTGCTTTGCCGAAATGGGGAACAACGTAGTCTGTGTTGATAATGATCTGAAGAAAATAGATATGCTCAACAACGGCAAAATACCCATTTGGGAGCCTGGTTTGGAAGAGATGGTGCGCCGTAATCATCAGGAAGGCCGGCTTAGCTTCACTGCAGACCTTCAAACAGCCGTAAAGAACTCTCTGATGCTCTTTATTGCAGTTGGAACCCCTCCCGGTGAAGACGGCTCGGCCGATCTGCAGTATGTGCTTCAAGTGGCTGCAGGTATAGCAGAAGCTATGGATGGATATAGAATCATAGTAAATAAGTCCACTGTTCCAGTGGGCACGGCAGATCTGGTGAGAAGAACCATCAGTGATATACTGGAAATGCGTGAACTGGATGCAGGGTTTGATGTTGTATCAAATCCTGAATTCCTGAAGGAAGGAGCTGCGATAGATGACTTTATGAAGCCCGACCGAGTGATTGTTGGCACAGATAAGAAAGAAGTCGCAGACCTGATGAGAGAGCTCTATGCTCCATTCAACAGAACCACAAATCGCGTGATAACCATGTCCATCAAATCTGCTGAGATGACCAAATACGCAGCCAATGCCATGCTTGCCACCAAGATCTCCTTTATGAATGAGATTGCCCGTCTCTGTGACAAATTGGGTGCTGATGTAGCAGAAGTGAGAAACGGGATTGGTAGCGATAGTAGAATAGGCTACAAGTTCATTTACCCCGGTGTCGGCTACGGGGGATCCTGCTTCCCCAAAGATGTTAAAGCACTAATTCACATGTCCAATAAGAACTCACTGGATGCCAAAGTCTTAACGGCTGTCGAAGAAGTGAACATCGAGCAGAAACGCATCCTGGTTGATAAACTAATTAATCGTTTTGGAAAGGATCTATCCGGCAAGTGCTTTGCCATTTGGGGGCTAGCCTTCAAGCCCCAAACTGACGACATGCGGGAAGCACCATCAGTAGTGATCATCAAAGAGCTTCTATCTTTGGGTGCCAAGCTCCGGCTCTACGATCCGGTAGCTATGAATGAATCCAAAAAGATTGTCCCGGAGAGCGATAGAACATGCTACTGCGACAATGAGTATGACTCTCTGGAGGGATCGGATGCCATGCTCTTAATCACTGAATGGCATCAATTCAGATACCCGGATTTTGAAAGAATGAAATCACTTCTGGTTCAACCGATCATCTTCGATGGCAGGAATCAGTATGATGTTAAACAACTGAATGAGCTGGGATTTGAGTATTACTGTATAGGTCGAGGGAACTAACTACAAACTACAATGAATTATGGGCACTGCTATCCAGAGATCGCAGTGCCCATTTTATTATTGAGTTAACTGGCTCAGTTTAGAAGAGAGAATTGGTTCTGTCAATACTCCAACCAGCATCTCTTTCATTTCACCATTTCTAAAGAATAGAGAGCTGGGCACACTACTGATCTTATAGCCATCAGCAAGCTTGGGAAACTTATCCACGTCAACTTTCACAATCTGTACAGATTGATGCTTGAGGGATAGCTGCTCCAGAGTGGCCTGATAATTGCTGCAAGGCTTGCACCACTCAGCAAAAAAGACCAGAACCCTGGGCTCCGGGGATTCCAAAATCTCCAGATTGTCATTCGATAAATATATAATCATGCTTATCTGCTCCTGTCGTCTTCGTATCTGAAGACATTATAAGCAGATGAGCGCTCCAGGCAAACTGCCCTTGTTGTGGCGGACTAGATACCTGCAGTAGAAGCCAGCGTGACAAGTGCCATCACAGCCTCAAAGATCACGCTATAGTCATTATCGGTATAGCTTACAGTACGGCCATCCAAACGCTTCACATAGGGCATCAGGCAAGCCTGATCTGTCATGGCAGTAGAGTGAAACTCTATCTTGAGCTCATAGGGACTTTCCAGCTTGTAAAGTGGATAGATTGGATGCTTGAGGGCAGAATGTACTGCAGTAATAAACTCTCGCTGAACTTTATGGCGGGGATAAAGCTTGGCAGAGAATTTGGAATGAGCTTCCTTGGTGCAGACATAGTGCAGCCAGGGCATAGCATCGGGATCCAATAGCTCATTCTGCAGCGCCAGATCCCCACTCACCAGACTCACGGGAATACCCAGTGAGCCGGCATAAGCCGCATTGATCAAGGCTTCGCTCATCCGGATGCCATTGATCCAGATCTTCTGAATTCTGCTATTGGAGTAACTGTGATCCATGTTACCCTTCAAAGCTCCCGTGCCAGCGTGATAACCCAAGAGCATCACCTGGCTAAAGCTACTATCCAGCATGGGCATCATATAAAAGGGTCTGGGTCCTCCGGAGATTAAATTGACCCGGTCATCCAGGGCTGTAACTGAATAATCCAGATTATCACCGGCGGAGTGAGAATCCGCTATGAGAATCTCAGTGATCTCGCCGTTCTGAGCACTACTCTTTACTGCCTCGATCAGATCTGTCACATGATCCATCATTGCCTGTCTCACTGCCGCCCGGTTGCTCTTCTCTTGCTCCCAGTTGAAGGTTCCGGGCATTCCTTCCATATCGATAGATACATAAAGCTTCATATTGATCTACACTCCTTTTAAGGCTTTGGCCAGTTTAGCCGCAAGTCTGGCATTGTTTTCCAGCAGCGCCAGATTTGCTACCACCGATTCACCTGCGGTTGCGCGGGCAAGATAGTCAAGTAAAAATGGAGTCAGAGCTTTCCCCTTTATCCCTTTCTCTGCTGCAGAAGAGAGAGCTTGTTTGATCACAGGTTCTATCCTGGAAGCAGAAATTTCGGATTCCTCAGGAATCGGATTGGCAATTAAAACTCCACATCGGGAAGCTCTGAGCTGCCTATGAAAGCTATGAAACATCACGAATTCTTCAATAGAATCCAGTGAGTCTATTGTTATAGCGCTGGAACGGCTGTAGAAAGTGGGGAAGAGCTCTGTTTTCCAGCCCAAAACCGGCACTCCGTGAGTTTCTAGCGTTTCTACAGTGGCGCTTACGTCCAGGATAGCTTTACATCCGGCTGAGACTACTGTCACCGGTATCTGAGCCAGAGCCAGAATATCCATCGAGATGTCACTGCTGTTTTGCCAGTCTCTGTGAACCCCTCCGATCCCACCAGTAGCAAATACATCAATACCTGCCAGACTGGCGAGCAACATTGTAGCAGAAACAGTAGTTCCTCCACACTGCTTCCTGACCATAGCCAAAGCAATATCCCTCATGGAAAGCTTCTGAATTTTGACCTCAGAGTCATTCAGCCTCTCTTCCAAGAGTTTGATTTCCGCCAGATCCACACCGATATGTACCAAACCGTCAATCATGATTATTGTTGCAGGTGTGGCTCCTTCTTGGCTGATGATCTCTTCCAGGCGGTTGAGAGTCTCAAAATTCTTCGGATATGGCAGGCCATGAGTGATCACGGTAGATTCCAGAGCGACGATAGGGGACTTGCTATCAAGAGCAGATTGAACAGAGGGTGAATATTTGAATTGTGTGTTCATAAAGGTGGGTTCCTGCAGATAAAATGATGGAATCAATCTTTGCTCACTGCGCTCGAACAATGATTGATTCCATTCCGGATCTAGTTCAGAGTGAGTTCTTCTGAAGTAGTCTGGATATCACTGAGTTGTGTTTCTTGAGGGTAGATTAGGACATCGACAGGCGCTACGCCGATAGCGAGCAAACCTAACTCTCTGGCGGCAGCATAGGAAATATCCAGCTGTCTGCCACGTACGAAGGGTCCACGATCAGTGACGCGAACGATTACGGACTTGCCGTTTCTGGGATTGGTGATTTGAAGGAGGGTGTTAAAGGGGAGGGATTTGTGTGCGCAGGTCATTGCATTGCGGTCATAGCGCTCACCGCTGGCAGTATAACGTCCATGGAATCTTCCACCGTAGTAGGATGTAACCATGGTTTCCCGGATCGGGGAGATCCCCGGCGGTTCTTGTGTTTGTAGTGAATCGATCACCAAAGCTGACTGCTCCAGGCTGATCTCCTCACTACCGATTCCGCTAACTTGTTCCGCTACTACAGGTGCTATTACAGCTAGCTGTAGGCAGAAAAAGGTAGCAAATAGTAGTTTCGTTTTTTGATTCATAAGTTCTTACCATTAAGTATAGGATGCAGGTGATCTTTCTGAGACGCTCAAATCTGTCAAGAAAAAAATAGCCAAAAACAACGTAACTCCATCAGGTATAATGGTTTGACCATGAGTGCCAGAAGCCTCGGATTAGGGACTTGACAAGTTCATTCTGCTTCTCAGACTGGCACAGATAAGGAGATACTATGAAAAATACATATTCACCCTGCGGGATTGATTGCAATAGCTGCGATGCCTTCATTGCAACTCAGACTAATGACCTGGAGCTCTTCGAGAAGCTCGCAGAACAATTCAAGGTTAATCAAGGCTTAGAGATCGAGCCGGAGAAGCTAAGATGCAATGGCTGCATGAACGAAGGCGTTCACATCGGTTTTTGCGATGAATGTGGCATCCGGGCCTGCGCAATTGAAAAAGGATACCAGAACTGCGCCGATTGCGATTTACTGCCTTGTGAAAAGGGTTCGTTCATTTGGACAGAGGGTTCCGCTTCCTTGGCCAATCTGAGATCAATCCGGAGAGTAAGAAGTTAGGCGCGAGAGCTTCGCTGCAGACGCTTGTGAAGAAGCTTGCGCTAGAATGCTGATGGACTGGATCAGCAGGATAAGATTGAGCTCTGTTGACATGATGATTATGATTTACGCAGATTGCTCTCTTTGTAATCCACAAACTCTGGTTATCTATCCTTAGTCTCCCAGCAACACACATTGCTATCTAATCACTTGTCACTATTCACCTTATAGTCACCCGCTACACTCATTATCCATAACTTACTATAGGATAAGCTTTTCCTTAGCGTTCGCTAAAGGATCGCTAAGGCATCACTAAAGCATCACTAAAGAATCCTGTTAGAAGGGAAGGAGGGAGAAGCGCATACCACATTCAGGATTCTGAGAAATGAATTGACAGAATAGGCTGATTATCTTGGCATTGACTCTAAGTAAAAAATAACGAACTAAGGAGAAACCAATGCCAAAAATGACAGTGGATCCAAAGTACTGTAAGGGTTGTGGATTGTGCATAGCAGCCTGCCCTAAAAAGATCATTCGGTTTTCGGAGAACATCAATCAAAAGGGTTATCATTATGCGGAGTGCTTCGATCAGGAAGCCTGTATAGCTTGTAAAATGTGTTATCAGACTTGCCCGGATGTGGCAATCACAATCGAGAAATGAGGATAATATGGCGAAAGTATTAATGAAAGGAAATGAAGCTGTAGCCGAAGCCGCAATCCGGAGCGGATGCAGACTTTATTTTGCCTATCCCATCACTCCCCAAAGCGAGCTGATCGAGTATATGGCAAAGATGATGCCCAAGGTAGGAGGAACTTTCCTCCAGGCAGAAAGTGAAGTGTCTGCCATAAACATGGTATATGGCGCCGCAGGAGCCGGGAAAAGGGTGATGACTTCATCTTCCTCCCCCGGAATCTCCCTCAAAGCTGAAGGTATATCCTATATTGCCGGTGCAGAGCTTCCTGCTGTGATCGTAAACGTTCAAAGAGGCGGACCCGGTTTGGGTGATATCCAACCAGCCCAGGGTGACTATTTTCAAGCCACCAAAGGTGGGGGACACGGAGATTACCGTCAGATAGTGCTTGCTCCAAGTTCTGTTCAGGAATTTGCCGATATGGCTTCTGAAGCTTTTGACTTGGCGGATAAGTATCGCAATCCAGTTATGATCCTCGCCGATGGTATGCTTGGTCAAATGATGGAACCGGTAGAATTCAAGCCTGCCAAAACTGATGCAGAGATTGCCGAGCTGGGAAAACAACACCATTCCTGGTGTATTTGTCCCAATGAAGACGGCGACAAGAAGCACCACCATGAAATCAACTCTCTGGAGATAGATCCTGCCGTCTTGGAAAAACACGTGAACGATCTCTATGCCAAGTATGCAGTGATCGAACGTGACGAAACCAGGTGGGAAGAATACAATATTGCCGATGATAATGAGATTCTCTGCGTCGCTTGGGGCACAGCTTCCAGAATAGTGAAATCTGCAGTCAACGAAATGCTGGCCAAAGGCAAGAAAATTGGCTTGATCCGTCCCATCACCTGCTGGCCCTTCCCCTATGAAGCTATCGCCAAAGCCATCGGACCCAAAGTGAAGAAAGTCTATGTATTCGAGCTCAACACCGGTCAGATGCTGGATGATGTTAAGATAGCTGTTAGCGGAAAAGTTCCGGTGGACTTCTGGGGCAAGGTGGGTGGAATAGTCTTCACCCCTGCAGAAGTAGAAGCTAAGCTGGACGCTTGTTTTTAAGGAGATATCAATGGAAGTAATAGCAACAAGACCAAATTCACTCACCGCTACTCCTTTTACCTATTGCCCAGGTTGTTTACACGGAGTCGCTCATAGATTAGTCGCAGAATCAATAGAAGAACTGGGGCTCACCAACATGATGACAGGTGTTGCACCGGTAGGTTGCTCTGTGTTTGCCTACAAGTTTTTCAATTTCGATATGGCCCAGGCTGCTCATGGCAGAGCTCCTGCCGTTGCCACAGGCATGAAGCGTGCCCGTCCTGATATGCATGTCTTCACTTATCAAGGCGATGGTGACCTTGCTGCCATTGGAACCGCAGAGATTGTTCACGCTGCAAACCGGGGTGAGCATATTTCCGTGTTCTTTGTGAACAATGCCATCTACGGTATGACAGGCGGTCAAATGGCGCCTACTACTCTTCCAGGAATGAAGACAACTACCTCACCCTATGGAAGGAATGTGGATGACATCGGTTATCCCATTAGAGTTAGTGAGCTGCTTGCGACGTTAATTGCGCCTTATTATATTGAACGGGTCTCTCTCCTGAGTCCTGCCGATATTATCAAGGCTAAGAAAGCCGTACACAAAGCTCTTACCTATAATAAAGAAGGCCGAGGCTTCACCTTTGTGGAGCTTATCTCAACCTGTCCCACAAACTGGGGCATAGACCCAATCAAATCCAGAGAATGGGCCAAGGAAAACATGCTGCCTTTCTTTAAGCCGGGCTGCTTCCGCGACAAAGGTGAGGAGGTGAAGGCATGAAATGCGAGATGATTTGTGCTGGTTTCGGTGGTCAGGGCGTCCTGACTATTGGAAAGTTCATCGCCAAAGCTGGAATGGCTGAAGGTAAAAATGTTTCCTGGCTTCCTTCCTATGGACCTGAGATGCGCGGTGGAACTGCAAACGTCGCAGCAGTCGTATCCGACGAACCCATCGCCTCTCCCATTGTGAGCTATCCGGATGTTCTGGTGGCGCTGAACCAACCCTCTTTGGATAAGTTTGGTGCTTCGGTCAGAAAAGACGGAGTTGTGATCGTTGATACCAATATGTGTCCTCACGGTTTGAAGCGTGATGATGTCTGTATTATCAACGCACCCATGAGCGACATAGCCCTTGAGATTGGCTCCATGATGGTGCTGAACATGCTGGCTATCGGCATAGTGATTGGCAAGACCGGGGTCATCAAGTATGAGACCATGGAAGAAGATCTCACCGCTTTCCTCAAGGCTAAGAATCCAGATCTGCTGGAGAAGAATCTCATAGCTATTAAGCGTGGTATGGAGATAGGTAAGCAACAATAAGATAATCAGATCAAGTATAGTGAAGCTCTTCAGGGAGCTTCACTATTTTTGTGCATATTGTTTAGCTATGGTATTATTTCCTCAATCCCTGTGAGTTTTCTAGTGTCAAATCCTATTGAGTGCTTGACAATATTATGAAAACAACTTCAAATGTATTCACGGTAATAATACGGTATCGGATCTGAAAGAGTGATCTGATTTATATCTGTTGGGAGATTATATGAAACGTACTAAGCTTAGGCAAGTTAATCGTTTAGACAAGAAAGAGAGAATACTGAAGGCAGCCATTGAGGTTTTTGCCCACAGAGGTTTTGAAAATTCCTCCGTGTCGGATGTTGCCAGCCATGCCGGTGTGGCAAATGGTACAGTATATCTTTACTATAAAAATAAAGTGGATATGTTCATTCAGGCGATGCAATCTGTGATAACAGAGAGACTGAGCCAGATTAAGCAAATTATTGAGAAAGATCAGGATCCCACCAGTAGGATTTTGGGATTCGTCCATTATCACATCACTCTCTTTACCAAGAGTCCTGATGTACTACGTTTTATGGTTATAGAGTGGAGAAAGAGTGAAGTCTTCCGGTTGGAGAATCCCGGCTACAATCCCTTTAGTGATTATCTGAGCTATGTTACAGAGCTATGCAACGATTGTATCGAGAAGGGAGTCTTCAAACCAGTTAATCCCAGGACTCTTGCCTTCATGATCATGGGATCGATGGATTTTATCCTTACTCAATGGGCTACCAGCAATGAGAAGATAGATCTCGTGCAGGTAACAGAAGAGATTCGGCAGATCTTGAAGTTTGGAGTGTCCAGCCTTTAGATCCTAGATCTCATTCTCTGGATGGAAATAGGCATAGATTTTCTGAGCCGTAAGTTCACCAATGCCTTTTACGGAAAGCAACTGATCGATGCTTGCCTCACGGATAGCTTCGACAGATCCCATGCTCTTTAGCAGGGTAAACTTGCTCAGTTCGCCTATTCCGGGGATTGATTCCAGCTCGCTAATCAACGTGCGTTTTGAGCGACGGCTGCGATGGAAGTTTATGGCAAAGCGGTGAGCTTCGTCCCTGATTGTGGTGATGAGGCGCAACGAGGAGCTGGAACGCGGCAGAATGACGGGCTCAGACTGATTGGGCAGGTAGATCTCTTCTATCCTTTTTGCCAGTGATATGATTGGAATATCTGAGTGAGGAGAGTTAACCAATTTCTCAAAGCTAATGCCAAGCTGTCCCTTCCCACCATCGATAATAAAGAGGTCTGGTTTGATCGTGGGATCTTTGTCTATCTCAACCAGGAATCTCTCCATCGTTTCCGCCATGGCAGCAAAGTCGTTTTGAGATTCTATGGAGCGGATGATGAAGTGGCGGTAAAATTTCTTCTTGGCTTTACCATTTTCAAAGAATACAGCAGAAGACACTGTGTCGGTTCCCTGGATGGTGCTGATGTCCATACAAACGATCTTTCTGGGAAGCTTGGCCAGGTTCAGCTTCTCTTTGAGTTCCTGGATGGGGAAGATGGTACGATTGGCTTTGCGGAGGTGAGCTAGCTTTTGCTCTTCAATCAGATGGAAGGCGTTACGTTTTGCCATGGCCAGAAGCTTGGTTCTCTCCCCTTTCTGAGGGATCAGGAGCTTGTGATTGAGCCAGTTGTTAAGCTCTGTATATTCATTGATTTCAAAGGGTAATAGGATTTCATCGGGAAGCTCGTCTTTTCCGGAGTAGTAGAGTTTAACAAAGGCAGCCAGGCTTTGTTCTCGTTGGCTATATTCCAGGTGTTTGAGAGGATAGTTCTCCTGATTCATGATCTTACCATTGATCATTTTCAGCACCACAACCACTGCCAAATTCTCTTCCTGGTAGAATCCCAGTATATCGACGTCCCGGCTGTCTTCATGGGTAACTGCCTGGCGTTTTTGAATGCTTTCAATAGCCAGTATGTGATCTCTGATCTTGGCCGCTTTCTCAAATTCCAGTTGCTCGGCAAAGCTGTTCATTTCGGCCCGGAACTCATCACTGAGTTCTTGGTATTTACCCTTGAAGAAAGCTAGCATCCGGTTCACTGTGATCAAATAGTCTGGTTGGCTTATGTAGCCAACACAGGGGGCTGGGCACTTGCCCAATTGGTGATTAATGCAGGCTTTCTTAAATCTGATCTGGTCAGCAGGTATAATCCGTGAGCAGGTTCTGAGTGGGAATATCCATTCCAGAGTGCGGAGAATTCTTCTGAGCGATCTTACATCAGTGTAGGGGCCAAAATACTTGCTACCATCTTTGATTAGCTCCCTGGACACCATGATTCTGGGAAAGGGTTCTGCCAGAGTGAGCTTCACATAGGGATAACGTTTATCGTCCTTGAGGTTGATATTGTACTTGGGCTGGTGTTTACGGATAAGGTTTGCTTCAAGCAGGAAAGCGTCTGCTTCACTATTGGTAATGGTGTATTCCAGATCTGCAATGTGAGCAACGAGCTGCTGTGTCTTAGGGTCTTTGATTCCTCCGCTGACATAGCTCTTGATCCTGTTGTGCAGATTAAGGGCTTTGCCCACGTAGATAATCTCTCCCTGGGCATCTTTCCAGATATATATACCCGGTTGAGTGGGAAGAAATGAGAGTTTATCCTTTAGGCTCTGCGGAATCTTTTCCATAGATTCTCTCTGGCTTCTTGCAGGTAATCAAGCTTCAGTGCCAGTCCAACCAGATAAAAGAAGATAAAGCTTAGCAGTGCTATCACTCCATCCTTGATTATCAGGAGAAGTTTTGAATCTACCATTATGTATTGATTGGTGAGCGCAATGCCTATATAGATTAATCCGCAGATCAATACTGCTTTAATAAGGTTCCACCATATTCTGCTATAACTTACCATGGGAAGCTTACGCTTTAGAGTGATAATCAGGACTACGTAATTTACCGCTGCTGTGATGGATGTGGAAAATGCCAAACCGCTGTGTCCCATAAACTGCATCAGGATATAGTTCAGGCAGATATTCAAGAGAACAATGAAGGCAGCTATCTTGACAGGAGTTCTGGTATCTTTATTGGCATAGAAGATTGGAGTCATGGTTTGATTCAGGCTATAAAAAATTAAGCCTATGGAGTAGAATAGCAACGCCTGTGTGGTCATTAGTGCAGCTTTGGTGCCAAACTCCCCTTGAAAGAAAAGGATGCGCACAAAGTCACCACCCAGAGCCAGAATAAGAGTTGTGATCGGGAGTATCAGGTATCCTAAAGTGATGGAGGAGAAACGCAGGCTCTCATTCAGTTCTTCATAGTTCTCTTGTGCAACACATCTGGAGTATAGGGGAAGAACTGCTGTCCCTGCAGAAATAGCAAAAATACCCAGTGGTAATTGCATTAGCCTATTGCCATAACCAAGAGCTGTAATGCTTCCAATAGGTAGAAATGATGCCATGATGCCATCGGCAATAAGGTTGATCTCTCTGATTCCTATCCCTATCATCGAGGGTATGAATCTTCTCCAAAGCAGGCTGATATATTCTCCGCTGAATCTAACAATCAGTACCCACCTGTATCCTATCTTTCGAAGGTATGGGAGGTTGATAGCTGTCTGTAGGAATCCACCCAGAAACACTCCCCATCCTGCCCAAATGATCAGATCTTCGGCTTTAAGCTTTAGAAACCACCAGGGTAGTATGACCGTAAGAAGCATTCCCAGATTCAGGAGAGCAGAGGATAGCCCGGTCATAAAAAAGTACTCGTGTGAGTTCAGTATGGCTATCATCGTTGATGAGAGACCAATAAAAAAGAGATAGGGGAAGATTATGCGAGTGAGTTTGATGGCAAAGAAGGCAGTGTCTGGGGCTAATCCCGGGTATATGAGCTTGATGATCAGGGGAGCAAAGACTATCCCAATTCCCACCAACACTGCTAAGAAAAGAGTGAGAATGGAAAGGACGTTTAGGGCAAACTCAAACTGCTTCTCCTTGTTGCTCTTGGTTCCAATCTCGTTGTAGATAGGAACAAAAGCGGTGGACAAGGCACCTTCACCAAACAGTCTTCTGAGGAGATTTGGGATTGTGTATGCCACATTGAAAGCGTCATTGAGGAAGTTTGTCCCAAAGAAATAGGCCATCACCTGATCCCGCACTAAACCGAGTATTCTGCTCAGGAAGATGGCAACAGACATCACGGCTATGTTCTTTGCAAGCTTCTTATTTGCCATTATGCTGCCAGGCAGTTCTTGAGGCTATTGTAGAGCTTTATCAGGATCAGGCTGAGATTCACGTTCCCGCTTATCTTGCGGTTCAGATCCTGCAGAGTAAGCAGAAAACCCAGAGCTTTGTCGGTGATCCCAGTTCTTTGCAGGCTGATTGATATAAGTAAATCCATCTGATCTATATTAGTTACTTGTTCAGGATCGGTCTGCACTATCACCAGATCATTCACCAGAGCGGTCATGAAACGGATCAGTTCCTTAGCCTTCTCTGCGTTGAGTGAGTCTCTCAACTTGCTGATGAAAGTGTAGAAGGCCATATCATCTGCTTCGAAGGCTTGATTTAGGATGTCAAAACTGAGAATTCTCATCTCGCTGTTACTATCCAGAGCTAATCGGGCTGCTTCTTTGAAACTCCCATTTGCTATTCTGGCTGCTGTTTTTGCCAAGCTGGCCCCGACGTCAAACTTATCCATCAGACAAGTCTCGATAACATGGCTGGATAAAGGTTTGAAGTAAACCTGCTGACAGCGTGATATCAGAGTAGGCAGCATCATGCTTAAGCGTTCGGTGATAAGAATCAACACTGTGTTGGGAGGGGGCTCTTCCAGTTTCTTGAGGAAAGCATTTGCAGTTGCCGGATTCATCATGTCTGCATCATCAATAATAACGATACGATACTTTGCTTCGGTTATTGAGAATTCCAAACGCTTACCCAGCATTGTGATACTCTCTTTTCTTATCTCGACGGCTCCAGAATTATGCAGATCCTTCCAGGGGCTATTGATCTTGTTTTCAATATGCTCCATATACTGCTTGCGGCTCTCATTGTTTTTGATCTCACCATCAGAAGTCATCTGCAGGTTTGTGCTGGGAAAGACATAGATAAAATCCGGATGCTCATAAGCCAGAAACTTCTTGCATGAGTTACATACCCCACAGGGTTTGAATTGATTGCTGGACAGACAATTCAAGCTCATGCCAAAGTAGAGGGCTGTGAGATGCTTCCCAATGCCATCCTGACCATGAAACAGATAGGCCTGAGCCACACGATCGTTGGCTATCTGGGTGGAAAGCAGGGATATGACCTGATCTTGTCCTTTGATCTGCCTGAACATTAAACTATGGTTATCTTGCTCTTTCCGGCATCCTCAGAAGTACTTTTTTCAAAGACCTCTTTCACATAAGGACTGGTGAACTCACAAGCAAGGATATCGTAAAGCAAGACATCATGATAAGAGCCAGCCATGAAGACATATTGACGTCTTCTGCCAACATACTTGAAGCCAACTTTTTCATAACACCGGACAGCTCTTTGGTTGTAAGCCACAACTTCCAGGCTGATGTTATTTAGATTGAGTATATTGAAGCCATAATCAAGCACCAGGGCTGTAGCTTCCGCTCCAATGCCACGATTCCAATATGTCTTATCGCCGATGAAGATGCCAAAGGTAGCGCGTCTGTGGGTATCATTCGCATCATGCAAACCCACGTTACCAATGACCTTATTGTTATCCTTCTCCACAATAGCAAAGACATGATGATTATCCATCAAACTCTGCAGCGTGCTCTTTTCTTTCCCCTGATCCAGCACTCCAGAGGAGAACAGTACAAACTGACCCACTTCCAGGTCGTTTGCCCATTCGGTGTATTTATCCACGTCATCCAGCGAAATAGGGGAGAGGTAACACTGCGCTCCGCTAAGCTTTCTGTAGTATTTCATGATATACTCCCTTTGAAAATAATCTGTTAAACTCGTGAGTCTATACGCTGGAGTTTTCTTCCATTTGTCAAGATAATTCGCTCCCCATGGTCATTTATTCTTCGATCACATGATGCTGACAAAGGCATTGACAATATCCTGCTTGTGTAGAAAAAGCTCCCCAAGAGGAAATGGAAGAAATTGAAAACGAAGATCATCATCAAAGGTGCCTCAGAGCATAATCTGAAGAATATAAACTTGGAAATACCCCGTAATCAGTTAGTAGTATTCACTGGTGTGTCCGGGAGCGGGAAAAGCTCTCTAGCGTTCGATACCCTGTATGCTGAAGGACAGCGCCGGTATGTGGAATCCTTATCTGCTTATGCCCGGCAATTCCTGGGACAGATGGAGAAGCCAAAGCTGGACTATATCGAAGGGCTCTCTCCTGCCATCTCTATTGAGCAAAAATCTGCCAGCAAGAATCCCCGATCCACTGTCGGAACAGTGACCGAGATTTACGATTATCTAAGAGTGTTGTTTGCCAGGGTGGGAAAGCAATATTGCTATTCCTGCGGAGACCCGGTGGGCTCTCAAACTGTTGACCAGATGGTACAAAGCCTCATGGAGTATCCTGAATCTACCAAGATCCAGATCCTGGCACCTCTGGCGCAGAATCGTAAAGGTGAACATAAGGAAGAGCTGGATATCCTCCGCCAGGCTGGTTTTATACGCGTTTTGATCAATGGTAAAATGCGCAGCCTCGATGAAGAGATAGTCCTGGACAAGAAGAGTAAGCACACCATTGACGTGGTGATCGACCGTTTGGTAATCAAAGAAGGCATCCAATCCAGGTTGGCTGAATCTCTCGAACTTGCTCTTAAGACCTCTGACGGCTTTGTGAAGATAGACCTTACTGACAACAAAGAGACGCTGCTCCTCTCTGCCCAGAACTCCTGTTCTAAATGCAATATTGGCTATGAAGAGCTTGCTCCTCAACACTTCTCCTTCAACAGTCCCCTTGGAGCATGTCCCACCTGTAATGGCCTGGGCTACAGGCTGGAATTTGATCCTGAACTGATAGTTCCTGATGAATCACGCAGCATTATGGATGGAGCTGTAAGCCCATGGGGTAGGCTGGAAGAAAAAAAAGGCAGCTGGACTCTGAATACAATTAATAATATGGCCAGAGCCTATAACTTCTCAGTTGATGATCCTTGGAGCAAACTCCCCCTCGAGATCAAGGAATTGATCTTCCACGGCAGCAAAGGCAAACGCTTCAAAATAGCCTGGAAAAATGCCCATGGTTCGGGTGAGTTTATGGTGAAGTTTGAGGGTGTGATTCCCCAATTGCAACGCAGAATGCACGAAACCACCTCCGAAGATATGCGCCGCTATTACATGCAATACATCAGCGATAAACCCTGCCCAGATTGCGAAGGCCACAAACTCAAACCTGCTATGCTGGCAGTACGTTTGGGAAAGATGAACATAGCTCAGATAACAGCCATGAGTGTGAAACAAGCATACGATTTTTTCAGCAGCCTGAAGCTCAAAGGAAACGACCTTCTGATCGCAGAAGAAGTGCTCAAGGAGATCCGAAACCGCCTAGGCTTTCTGAATAGCGTCGGCCTCCATTATCTTAGTCTGGATCGCAGATCTCCAACCCTTTCCGGCGGTGAAGCTCAAAGAATACGTCTTGCCAGCCAGATAGGTTCACAACTGGTGGGCGTGATGTATATCTTGGATGAACCCAGCATCGGCTTGCATCAGAGAGATAACAATAAACTGGCTGAGATGCTGGTGAAGCTGAAAGAACTGGGGAATTCTGTGATCGTGGTGGAACACGACGAAGAGACCATGCGAAAAGCTGATACTATAGTAGATTTTGGCCCCAAAGCCGGAATCAATGGTGGCGAGATTGTTGCCCAGGGAACGATTCAGGAGATCATGAAGAACCCAAAAAGTCTCACTGGAGCCTATCTCAGCGGGAAGCTCTCCATTCCAGTTCCCTCCCAGAGGATTAAAGCAGATTCCCGCCAGATCAGCATCAGAGGAGCTGTACACAACAATCTAAAGAATATCGATGTCGATATTCCGATCGGAATGCTGGTCTGCGTGACCGGAGTCTCAGGCAGTGGGAAAAGCTCTCTAATCAACCAGACTCTCCATCCTCATCTGCACAACATGTTCTATCGCACAAACCACAAAGTAGGAAAGTTCAGATCTATATCCGGAACAGACCATATAGACAAGATTATTGCCATCGACCAACAACCCATCGGTAGGACACCCCGATCCAATCCTTGCACCTATATCAAGCTCTTCGATCCCATCCGCAATCTCTTTTCCGAGCTTCCAGCCTCCAAGATGAAGGGCTATAAGCCAGGACGCTTTTCCTTCAATATCAAAGGTGGCCGCTGCGAAGCCTGTGAAGGTGCGGGAGTGAAACAGATCGAGATGCATTTTATGGCAGATATCTTCGTAACTTGCGAGGTCTGTAAAGGGAAGCGCTACAACAACGAGACACTGGCGATCAGATACAAAGGTAAAAATATCGCCGAAGTGCTGGATATGGACGTTCAGGAAGCTTTTGAGTTCTTTGAACACATCCCTTCCATCCGCTCAAAGCTGGGCACCTTGATGGAAGTCGGAATGGACTACATCAAGCTTGGCCAATCCTCAACCACTCTTTCCGGAGGAGAAGCTCAGAGGATCAAGCTTTCCCGCGAGCTTTCCAAAGTGAGCACAGGAAACACTCTTTACTTGTTGGACGAACCTACCACCGGACTTCATTTTGACGATATCAACCGTCTGCTCAAAGTCCTGCGCAAACTAGTTGCCATGGGTAACACAGTGCTGGTGATCGAACATAACCTGGATGTAATCAAGAGTGCAGATTGGATCATTGATCTGGGTCCCGAAGGTGGGGCAGAGGGAGGGCAGGTGCTGGCTTGTGGTACACCTGAACAAATCTCCGAATTGCCCCATTCGTACACAGGACAATACCTGAAGAGTCATTTGAATCCAACACCTGTTCCGGTGAAGAAAACCCGCAGCAAGAGTAAATAGTTTGGCTTCTGTTCGTTTTGAATACAGTCCACCCACGTCTGGGCAGCACAGCGTTGGACTCTGTGCCGAATTCACAGGATGGAGAATCATAGACATGCCTTCGGAGAATGGCGTGTACAACATTGAGTTTGATCTCAAACCCGGCCGCTACCTCTATAAATTTGTAGTTGATGGTTTTTGGATGCCGGATCCTGCCAATCCCTTGGTAGAAGCAGATCCCTTTGGCTCCTTTAATTCCGTGCTGGATTTTGGCATGGCAGAGCCATTCACCCAAACTAAGAGGCTGGATGATTTCCCCGTGCCTGCCTGGGTGAAAGAAGGCATTGTCTATCAGATATTCCCGGATCGTTTTTACAATGGTAATCCGCACTTGAACCAGGATTTCCAGGAAGACTACTATCAGGGAAGCCTTCAAGCACCTCCAGAAGGACAGTATTTACACCCTAATCAAGAGTATTACCACTTTGTCTCCGACTGGAACGACTCTAGAACCTTAAGTCAAAGTCCCTGGCTTCCCAAGGGACGACCAGACTGGTGGTCTTTTTATGGCGGTGATCTTCCTGGTGTGATCCAAAAGCTGGACTACCTGAAGGATCTTGGGGTTAGCATTATCTACTTCAACCCTCTTTGGCCAGCAAAATCTAATCACAGGTATGATGCTGCTTCCTATATAGGAATTGATCCTCATTTGGGCAGTCTTGACGATTTTAAAAGCTTGGTGAACCTGGCTCATGAATACGGTATGAAGATCATCCTGGACGTAGCTTTTAATCACACTGGAGAGACTTTCTGGGCTTTCCGGGATTGTGTGAAGAAGGGTGCTGATTCGGGGTATTGGAACTGGTACGATTGGAAAAAGTGGCCTTTGCCAGAGCCTCTGCCCGAAGACTTTAATCCCAAAGACTACTATCAGTGCTGGTGGGGAATCCGGAATATGCCAGATCTGAACTACGATCTTTCCCGTCAACATCCGGAAGAAAACGAAGTTCACGATATTAGATATGCCTCTCCAAATCTAAGCTTGTTGGAGTATCTAAAGGAAGTTTGCCGCTGGTGGCTGATAGAAGCAGACATAGATGGGTTCCGCCTCGATGTCCCGGATGAAGTGCCTTTCTGGTTCTGGGAGCTGTTCAGGGCTTGGGTGCAAGAGTACAAACCGGATGCCTGGCTGGTGGGAGAACTGTGGAACAATGCTCAAGCCTGGGTAGGACCCAAATACTTTGACTCCGTAATGAACTATGCCTATTTCAAGGCCCCGGTTCATGACTACTTTATCAAAGCCAAGATATCCAAGGATGAGTTCGTTAGACGTAGCTCAGAAGCCTTCGAGATATACCCCGAATCTGCATTGAAAGCCATGATGAACCTTCTGGGCAGCCATGACACCTGGAGAGTCTGGGAGCTTGATCCCGAAAGAGCCGCCGGAGTAGAACTAGCCTATCTTTTCCAGATGACATATATCGGAGTGCCTCACATTTATTATGGTGATGAGATTGGCATGAAAGGTGCCGGAGATCCGGACAATCGCAGACCCTTCAATTGGAATTGGGAACAGGATGAACAAGCCGCCAGAATTCGCCGCTTCCTTAAGAACCTGATCAAACTGCGCAGTGAACATCGCTGCCTGACGGATGGAGGATTCGAGTATCTGGAAGATGACATGCTACTGCGTTACAAACGCTTTCATGAAACGGGTTCATTGGAGATCCTGATCAATCGAGATCCTGTCTCACTGATTATCAAAGGCCTGACTTATGATGACTTGCAGAACCGCCTTGTTTTCAGTCATGGAACAACCGAGCGGGTGATCAATGGAACCTGTAGCTTGGGGGCCTTTTCTGCCCTGATACTCAAGAGCTGACTACTTGTCTCCCCGTTCCCCTCTCATTCGAATCTTTAGCGATCCCTTAGCGATTCTTTAGCGATCCTTTAGCGAAAGCTAAGGAATAGCTTATCCTATAGTAAGTTATGATTACTTGGTGGAATGAGAGACTTGGCTGAGAGATATCTGCATTCATCCCATGATCATAAAGACTGGAGAAAGACTTCTGTTGTTATGGAATGCTTAGGTCTGATTATGTTCCCTGAGGATAGGAAGAACTACTTTATGTATGTAAGATTATCTTATTGTAATACAGGGAGATCACTTGAACATATCATAAGCGCTCTTCCAGCGTTTATGCACCCAGAACCACTGCTCCGGATTTGCTCTGATGTAACGCTCCAGAACCTGATCCAGCTCACTCAGGATTAGCTGGTAGTTCTCATCTTTATCTTCAAGCTCAGGATGATAGATCATCTTCTCAAAACAGAAGTTCGTGCGTTCATCGTCGGTGCGATGTGAGAAGCCCGGAACAATTGGAATTTTGTAGCGCAGAGAAAGCTTTGCCACACCCAACCAATGGGAGGCTGGATAACCCATGAAATTGAAGATCAACCCATGTTTCCCGGCATTCTGATCTGCCAGGATAGCCACCATCTCGTTCTTCTTCAGGGTTTCCAGGATATCACGTAAGCCCTTACGCATGTCTATAATGCCTACTCCTTCACTGCTTCTGATAGCATCGGTGTAACTATTGAACAGACGGTTTCTTTGTTTCTTGGTTATGACCGCTACAGGAATGCCAAACAGCGGGAAGACTCTGGCTGCCTCCCAGTTACCATAATGTGCAGTCCCCAGGATAACTCCTCTGCCCAGGGCAAAGGCTTCATCACAGTTCTCTCTTCCGGTTGTGAAGCTTCTGGCATACATCTCCTTAGCGGAGAGCAGATACTCCTCGGCTGCGTTCAGAGCCATCATGCGGTAGTGTTTGCGCAGGACTGCGTGTCTTTGGACTTTGTCCAGCTCGGGCATGGCTTTCTCCAATTGGATCAATGCCACTTCTTTGCGAATTCCTATCCGGTAACCAATCAGGTCAAAGAGCCCGCAAAGGATTTCCTTGGCCCGGGGGTAGGGAAGAGCTTTCAGCACCCCAATGGCTCCTCTGAAAGCGATGTATTCCAGCCTGTTCTGGATCTTTCGGGAGAGTTTCATTGACCCAGGAGATCTCGCACCTTGTTCAGTTCGGCAGGTATATTGATCTGTTGGGGACATTTACTGAGGCAAGCTCCACAGTTGGTACAGTTTCCGGCTCGGGCAGACTCCGGTATAAAGAGAGTATATTCCTTTTGCGCTCTGTCTGCACTATTGAACATCATGGCCTCATTATACATCCCAAAACAGTCAGGAATTGCCACGCCACTGGGACAAGGCATACAGTAACGGCACTCGCTGCAAAGAACAGCGATACGCTTCAGATAGGCTCTGCGCACTTTCATATAGAGTTTGTGATCTTCAGGACTCAAGCTATTGGAACTAGCTGCATCGCAGTAGGCTAGGTTTTGTATCAATTGCTCCAAATCGGACATGCCAGAGAGGATTGTGGAGATGCCTTCGTGATCCCAGACCCATTTTAATGCGTTCTCCGCCATGCTGATCCCTGGTTTGTGTTTGCTCCAGATTTTACTGATCTCGGGAGGTATGGGATGCACCAGTTTGCCACCTCGCAAGGGTTCCATTGCTATCACACCCATAGAGCGTTTCACTGCAAGTTCATAGCCATTTCTTCCAGCTTGATAGGTAGTGTCCAGATAGTTGAATTGAATCTGGCAAAAAGTCCAATCGTAGGAATCGACTATCTTTTTGAAGGTAGGATAGTTATCGTGGAATGAGAAGCCAATATGCCGGATCTTTCCTTTCTTTTGTGCGTCTTCCAAGAACTTAATTACTTTGAGTTTCTTCATTTTGGGCCAGCTTTTACGGTTTAAAGCATGAAGCAGGTAATAATCAATATAGTCTGTATTCAGTTTCTCGAGCTGTTCTTCCAGGTATCTGTCCATATCCTTGGCTTCTTTGATCAGCCAGCAAGGCTGCTTGGTGGCGAGCAGGATACTCTTCCGCGGATGAGCGGAGAGGAACTTGCCCACCAAAGGTTCGCTATTACCACCGTGGTAGGGGTATGCTGTATCAAAGTAGTTCACACCATTATCATAGGCATAATTCAGGAGTTCCAGGGAGCGGTCTTCATCGATTAAACCGTCTGCTGTTACAGGAAAGCGCATGCAACCAAAACCAAGGCTGCTGATCTGATCTTCCGACTTGGGCATTTTACGATACTTCATAGTGTCTTACTCCGTTACTTTCAGGCTTACAGTCTTCACTCTGGCAATTCTGACCTTTTCATTCATCCAGAGGTCAAACCAATTTGGTTCAAGGCTCTGTACAAAAGCTTTTCGGATATCCTGATAACTGCTCCGGGAAGCTTGTTCCACAGTAAAGCTTCTTACCAAAGGCACTAGGATCAGATCTCCCAACTGGTAGTACTGGGGAGTTTGTCTCTTTTGAAATGCCATCACAGCTTTGTAATATATATTCGATACATCAAGGTTGTTGAGGCTATCGCCATAGTTTTGATCCGATATACTAAAGACCTGCATATTCGGGTCTTGCTCCGGGAGATTGTAGAGGGGTTGGTTTTGATCCAGCCAGATCCGGGCTTGTTGGACGGTGAGCTCTTGTTTTCGGCTATTGACGAGGATAGAATTGATCTCATCCCGAACGGTGCTCAGCGCTTTAGGATCGTTGTTCTGTTTCTCCTCCAGATGCACGACAATCCAGGCAGATTGGGTTGTGGAAAAGAGGGGTTCAAGATAGGAGCCAGCTACTGCACTGGTCATGCTGCGGAGGAATTGCTGTTCCAGCTCGGGATTCTCCAGCCAGGGATCCCCGGGAAGCATTCTTTCCAGGCGTTTTGGCACGAGATCCATCTCATCACAGGCATTGGAGAAGCCTATGCTGGCAGAGAGCTGTCTCAAATTCTCTGCATTTCGTCTGGCCTGTGTGATACTGGTCTCACGAGCCTTGATTGGGATGCTTAGCTTGGTGAATTTGACCATGGAACGGGTCATATGTTCCATACGATATAAATCTATAGAAGCGGGAGTCCGGAGGGGGGCACTGCACTGCCCGGGCTGAAGATCGTTGATCTGGTTCTTCAGTTCTGTGGGTAAATCCGGGATGAAGAGGTACCCGGTGTCATAAACGCTCAAGCCTTCTCTGCTGCCCATGCTGCTGCTGATAATAGATTCTAGGCTGCTTCCTTCGCTGAGGTGTTGCACCACGGTGTCTTGCAGAGCCAAAGTATAGTTCAGATCCGCTTCCGAAACAAGTGCGGGTAGCATGGTATAGGAGAAGCTGTAGTATGGTTCATTGAGATAGTTCTGTAGGTTAGCATTATAATAGGATTCAATCTCATTGTCTGCTATTCTGATGTTCTGAGCATTGGAATCGAAGACTAACCAATCGATGGAGGCTTTGCCCTTCAATATTCTGGAGACGTTCTCACGTTCGGTTCTGGTCAGAAACTCGTTATCGATGAGTGCTTCTTTCAGCTTGAGAATTGGAATCACGTTATCAAAGTAATGCTTGCGAACTGGTCTTAGGTTGCGAGGGCTGTCAAAGTTCAATGACTGAAGGTAGGAGCTTTGATCGAAGGAGCCATTCACCTGAAACCAGGGAGAGTTACGGATGTATTCAGGAGGATTGGTGCTGAGGCTATCCAGAACTTCTTCATGGGTAACGCTGATCCTGTATCGGCGGTAGTAGTCCTGAAGTATCACATACTTAGTGATGTTCAGCCAAGTCTGCTGCTCCAACAGTCTTTTTTCTTCGAGATCCGGGGGTCTGCCATTCTGGGTATAGAAATTCTCGTAATGGCTCCTGTAGGAAGCGATATATTCATCGTAGGGGATACGTTTACCATTGACGACGCCCACACTGTCACCAGTTATAGTGCTGCAGGCAGCCAGCAACAGCATAAGGGCCAGGATTGCGAGCAAAGCTAGTTTTCTCATCTTATGTCCTTTGTTTGTCCAATTCATCTTTAAAGCTTGTTTTTTAGTTCTTGTAGGTATTGCCAGGCTTGGTTGGGGCTGAAATCGTCAAGTTCGAGCTCACGTATCTCTTTGAGCACAGCATTCTCTTCTTCAGCCTTGTCAACCAGTACTTCAAAAAGATCAATCTGTGGACTCTTCTGGCTTAATCGTTTGCGTATGGAAGCTGTCAGTCCCTGGGGACTGATCTCATGCTCCTCGAGGTTTCTCAATATCTCTTTGGCGCGGCGAATCACTTTTTCAGGAACGCCTGCCAGCCTTGCTACCTGAATACCATAGCTTTGGTCAGCCCCGCCACGTTCAATCTTCCTGAGAAAGACCATCTGGTCGTTAAACTCTCTCACTGCTACGTTGTAGTTTCTGATGTCCGGATAGATGTTTTCCAGCTCGGTCAGTTCATGATAATGAGTAGCAAAGAGCGTGAGAGACTTCTTGAATTTCTGGATATGCTCTATGATAGACCAAGCCAGGCTCAGTCCATCAAATGTGGAGGTTCCTCTACCTATCTCATCCAGTAGGATAAGTGAGTCGGAAGTGGCGGAGTGTAGTATATTAGCTGTTTCGATCATCTCCACCAGGAAAGTACTTTGTCCCTGAGCGAGATTGTCTGAGGCTCCCACACGGGTAAAGACACGATCAAACACAGGTAGTTGCATGCTGGTTGCAGGCACATAGGAACCTATCTGAGCCATGATCACCAGAAGTCCTACCTGTCTTAGGTAGGTAGATTTACCGGCCATATTTGGTCCAGTGATTATAGCTATTGAGGTTTCAGGGCTTCTGAGTTCCGTATCATTGGGAATGAACTCATCACTGATGAGCTTTTCTATCACGGGATGGCGTCCATCTTGGATGACCAATTGCCGTTCTGCAGTAAAGCATGGTCTGCTATATTTGTACTGCCAAGCTATGAAAGCCAAAGTGGAGTAGAGATCTATCTGGGCAAGCTGCTCACCCAGTTCCTGAAGAGCAGGAGTCTGGTTTGCCATCTCCACGCGGAAGTCTCTGAATAGCTCATACTCGAGGTTCTTGATCTTCTCTTCGGAGCTCAGCACTTTTGCTTCGTATTCTTTGAGTCTGGGAGAGATGTAACGCTCGGCATTGGATAGAGTTTGTTTTGCTATATAGTAATCCGGGATCTTGTGCTTGTGTACCGAAGTAACTTCTATGTAATACCCAAACACCCTGTTGTAGCCAACTTTCAGGCTGGGTATCCCGGTCTTGGCTCGTTCATCTTCTTCTAGCTTGGCTATCCAGGTCTTACCATCGTGGATCAAGCTAAGAAGCTCATCCAAATCCTCATTGTATCCTCTGAGGAAGATACCGCCATCAGAGATAGTGAGCGGAGGACTCTCTACAATAGATGCTTCTATCAGGCTGCTCAGAGGTTGAAAGCTCTCCAGAGTCTTTATCCAGGATGCAAAGAACGGACAATCAAACTGCCTTAAGTGTTTTGCCACTTCAGTTGCAGCACTAAGGAAGCCTCTGAGGGACTGCATCTCGCGAGGATTGATGCGCAAAGAAGATAGCCTGGAGACCAGCCTGGAGACGTCGCCCACATTCTTAAGTTGTTGTCTGAGATCCTTCAGGTATGCCGTATTTGAAAGGAAGTACCCGACGTATTCCTGCCGGGTAACTATCTCCTCTGTATCGAGCAGGGGGTGCAACAGCCAGTTCTGTAGAAGCCTGGAACCCATCGGTGTCTGGTTTTGATCCAGAACCGCTATCAGGCTGCCGTGACGGTTACCGTAGCGGATTGAGCGGAGCAGCTCCAGGTTTCTGCGGCTTATCTCGTCCAATTGCATGAATTGAGAGAGGGAGTAGTAAACCAGAGCTGAAATATGATCCAATGGTATCTTATACAGAGATTGGATATAGGCCAAAGCAGCGCCGGCAGCGGTTGCTCCACAGGTTTTATCGTGAGCACCATAGGCTTCCAGACTGCTTACTTTGAAGTGCCGTTTCAGAGTAGCTATCGCTTCTCCAGGCTGGAAACTCCAACTATCGAAGATAGTAATTGTGGGGTCATTATCCAGGCTGAATGAACGTATAAAGGCTTCAGACTGGCTGGAATTAACGATCAGTTCTGCAGGTCTGATACGTGATAGCTCATTAACCAGCTCAGTTTTCTTGAGCTCAGTGAAGATGAACTCTCCGGTGGAAATATCCAAAGCAGCAAAGCCGATTGTTTTGTCCGGGTCATCATAGTAGAGGGATGCCAGAAATACGTTTGCACTGTCACTGAGCAATTGATTATCAATTATTGTACCAGGAGTGATAATCTCAGTGACTTCCCTTTTTACTATCCCCACAGCCTTCTTGGGATCTTCCACTTGCTCACAGATAGCAACTTTCAGACCGGCTTTTACCAGTTTATCCAGATAGTTATCAAGAGCTTGGTAGGGGAAGCCTGCCAGAGGCACTGGTTTCTCTTCGTTCTTACCTCTGGAAGTGAGAGTGATATTCAATACTTTGGCTGTAGTATAGGCATCCTCAAAAAAGGTTTCGTAGAAATCTCCCATGCGGAAAAGCACCAACTTATCGGGATGTACTTGCTTCACCTCGAAGTACTGCTTGAGCATGGGGGTTAGTTTGGGGCTTGTTTCGGGTTTCACTTCAATAACGTACTACAAAACAATCTATGTTGCTTGAAGCAAGTGTCTGTCGGGCTTGCTCAGACGCAGTTGTGGAATCGAAAGGACCACTCATGACAACCCAGGTTGCTCTTCCTCCCTGCTGTTCTTCAAAATAGCTGCAAGGCATATTCCGAGCTCTGATCTCATTTGCCCGGGAGATAGCATTTGCCTCAACTGAAAAACGGCCAGCTTGAAGGAAGATACCACGATTAGGACGTCCTGATATCCTCAGAGGAGAGTTTTGGATAGCCGGATCGGGCGTGTTTCCTGGTGGATTTGTGACAACCGGAGCAGATGAACTGGTGGCGGTGCTATCTTCTATCACTGTATATGGATAGAGGAAGCTGATATCAAGGCTGGAGCCAACTCTTGCCCGCATGGCAAATAGACGATCTTCCACCATATAGGCTGTCTGAGTAAATTTGTTCATCTCATAAGCCCGCTGATAGGAGTTTAGAGCATCCCTGGTAGAACCGGAGCGTTCCTGAGCGTATCCCAGGCGATAATAGAAGTACTGTTCATCTGTGGGATAGGAGCTAATGCCTCTGAGACGATTCAAAGTGCTCACGGAATTACTGTGTCGGTTTTGTTGTGATTGAGCATCCGCAAGCAAGTAGTAGGCTGGCTCAAAATAGTCACCACTACTGCCTTGCCTGATGTAATTCTCTGCAAAACCAGCAGATTCCTCATACTCTTCGAGCTGAAAAGCACAGACTGCCTGCCAATAGAGCCTTTCTTGAATATCGGGATGTGTTATCCTGCGCAAGAGGGCTTTGGCGCTGGCAAGGTCATGCTCCAAAATCTGGCTCTTTGCAACCTCCAGCATACTCAACTGGCCATGATAGGTAGAAGGATAACGGCTGATATTCTGTTGATGCAGACTAGTGGACTCTGTCATTGCTGCTTTGAGCATTGCTCCGTAATGGAGAATGAAAGCCCGCTCTTCGTCACTGTTTGCCTGTAATCTGAGAATCTGCTCTGCAACGTTGTCTATCTGACCTCTACGATACTGATTTGCCAGGTTCGCAAAGTCCCGCCGCAGCTCCACAGCATGTAATGTAAAAGCAGATAGCATTGCAGCCATCAATAAAGCCTTGCCCAAAATGCCGCAGGAAAGCTTTTCTATACTCACTCGCTTCTCTTCTATTAGTTACTCATAGAGTTTAAGAGGTCTGTATTGGTCTCGGTCGATTGCATTTTCTTACGCAGCGTTTCGATACCCTGGATTGGGCTGATGGTCTTGAGATACTTCCGCAGCACATACATGCGGTTAAGTTCATTCTGAGTAAGCAGAAGCTCTTCACGACGTGTACCGGATTTTACCAAGTCTATAGCGGGATAGAGGCGCATATCAGAGATACTGCGATCCAGCACCAGCTCCATATTACCCGTGCCCTTGAATTCTTCAAAGATCACCTGATCCATCTTGGAGCCCGTATCTATCAGGGCTGTAGCGATGATAGTGAGACTGCCGGCTTCTTCTGTGTTACGAGCAGCTCCAAAGAACTTCTTGGGTTTGATAAGTCCATTGGCGTCCACACCACCAGATAGAACCTTTCCGCTGGAAGGGGTAACGTTGTTATAGGCTCTGGCCAGACGTGTAATACTATCCAGCACGATCACCACATCTTGTCCCAGCTCTATCATACGCTTGGCTTTCTCCAGCACCATTTCGCTTACAGCAGTATGGTTCTTGGGAGATTCATCAAAGGTAGAGCTGACCACTTCTCTTTTTCCGGGCTTGAGGATCTTTTTCATCTCTGTCACTTCTTCGGGGCGTTCATCTACTAGCAAGACAATCAAGTTGACTTCCGGATGATTGGATAAAATGGCATTGGCGATATCCTGAAGCAGAATGGTCTTACCGGTTCTGGGGGCGGCTACGATCAGGCCACGCTGGCCTTTACCGATGGGGGTGAAGAGGTTTACCACACGGGTAGAATAGTTCTTGGGATCAAACTCCAGATTCAAACGCTCGGTGGGATAGTAGGGGGTGAGTTCGTCAAACAGCCTGCGATCTTGCATACAATTGGGGGGAAGGCTGTTAATGGATTCCACGCGCAACAGAGCGTAATATTTTTCCCCTTCTTTGGGTGAACGGGCGGGTCCTGAGACCATGTGCCCCGTCTTCAGCCCAAATCTGCGAACTTGAGTGAGCGAGACATAGACGTCGTCTCTGCCGGGGTTGTAATTATTGGAGGCAAAGCGCAGAAATCCAAAGCCATCATCCATTATCTCCAGGCATCCTGTAACGAAGGTAAGCCCTTCCTGGCTGGCCTGGAATTCCAACATTTTAAAGATCAGGTCTATACCCTGAAGCTGCGTATATCCCGGTACTCCGAGTTTCTTGGCGAGTTTGTTTAACTGCGCCGGAGTGAGTGAAAACAGATCGTCTTCTATAAGCATTAATATCTCCCTTAAGATTTGTATCCCAATATCATCACGCGGCTCGCACCGGCACATCCGATATTATTAATACGTTCAATGAGTTCATTTCCTTTATTTATCAATTCCGGAGAAGCCTCTGAGGCCTCCAGCCGCTTGATACTTTCTCTACAATTGTTTAGCAGGGTCTCACAGTTCCGGTTCATCTTGGGGTTATCCACAGGAAGGTAGTAGTCAAAGACTTCGAGCTTCTTTAAGGGAAGCTTCTTGATCATCTTCTGGATATCTTCCCGGGCATAGGTCTCCCGGTGAGAGATGCCAAACAGCCGGTCTATGGAAGCCAGCCAGTGATGCATCATGATATGCGTCTGCTGAGCTTCGGTTTGCTCCCCGTCTTTATACATCTCCGTCACAAGAAAGAGTCCACCAGGCTTGAGAACTCTCAATAACTCGACAAAGACCTTATCAGTATTCTCCAGATGGTGCAGTGAATTGGCTATAGTCACCGTATCGAAATGATCACTCTCAAAAGACAGCTTTTCCAGATTCATACGATAAATCTCGATATCATTCTCGGGAAAGACCTTTTGAGCATAGTTCACACTCTTCTCCGAGCTATCCACGCCAATGACTTGGGCATAGGAACGGAAGTCCGTCTTGATGACATTGATAAATTCACCTTTGCCGGTTGCGGCATCCAAAGCAATGCCTGCATCTATCTGAGCTAATCTCTGATAAACGTCCTTCATGTGATTAAACCTCACTTGTGATTGTGATTGAAGCGATAGATCGCTTTACCCATTTTGGACCTTTCCCATAGCTGGGAACGTCTCATGCATAACTGGTGTTAGTTTGGCAAATCCCTGCTTTTTCGTCAAGCCTTTTTTATCAGTACTTGTTTCCTTCCAGTTGCTCACTCTTTAGATTCCTTAACACTGCCATAGCGATCCCTTAGCGATCCCTTAACGAAAGCTAAAGAATCCCTTATCCTATAGTAAGTTATGGTTAATCTGTTTAATGAGAGAGCTATCAGTGTGCCTCTAGTGGCTCCAATGATAGGCTGGATCTGGCATAGATAGTGTATTCTACCTGCTTCCCGATCTTAAGGCAGGGCCTCTTAGAACTAGTTTCGATACTCCAGCACTCTGCTCTTATTATCTGAGATAAACAGGTGTTCCCGGAGCTCTAAGGGCACCAGATCAGCATGATCTTCCAGATGGGAAAGATGATGTGCATCGGAGGCAATTGTGAACAGGCGTCCACCTAAGGAGAGATACTGCTCCAGGTAGTCCGGCTCTGGAATCACGGATTGATAGATCTTTCTGGCACAGGCATAGTTGATCTCCAGAGCAATCTCACGCTCTATCATAACCGAAAATATCTCTTTTATAATATCCTGATGCCTGGGTTCTTCAGGTCTTTGGGTAAAGAATCGTTTATAGACACCCAGATGAGCCAGGGCATCGATCTTGCAGCTCTCGACCAGTTTTAGGTTGCTGCGGAAATACTCATCAAGATCGCAAGAACTGAGCTTCCTCTTGATGGGCACTGCCAGGTTGGTGTGATCTGAGAGAAAGTGTACTGATCCCAGCACTATATCAAAATCAAACTGATCCAGAATGGCTTGAGCGAAGCTATTGTGTTGCTGGAAGTCTCCCACTTCAATACCCTTTAGGATAATGAGTTCCGGGTTGTTCTGGATCAATACTTCGAGGCGTTTGAGGTAACGGGATAGGGAAGGGGTGCCAAAGTATCCCATCTCTTGTGGCAGCAGATCGTAATGCTCGGTGATGGCTATAAGGTCATACTTGTTTTGTTTGGCCCAAGTCAGCAGTTCAGCAGAACTGAGCCCGCTATCGTAACTATCTTCTGTGTGTATATGGTAGTCTGCCTTGATCATTTATCCGCCAATAATGCTGCGCCAATAGCTCCGGAGTATTCGGGCTGAGGGCAGGCTAACACTTTAGTGTCCAATATCTTCTCCAGGCACATCCCAAGATCGGCAGATCTGGCCAAACCTCCAGTGAAGATCACTGGTGCACGGCATGGGAGCGCAGCCATCTGGGAATGAATCCTGCGGGCAATAGAGAGATGAACTGCCCGGGCGATGTTTTCCGATGAGGCGTTTGCCGCCATCATGCCTATAATCTCGGATTCTGCAAAAACCACGCAGGTGCTGGATAGCATCAGGTCAATTGTGGCAGCCTGGGCAATTGTGGATAGTTCATTAATGTCAATTCCCAGACGGATCGCTGTCATCTCCAGGAAGCGACCAGTTCCAGCAGCACACTTATCATTCATCACAAAATCATCAATCTTGCCGGCAGGTGTGAGGCTGATAATCTTGGAATCTTGTCCGCCAATATCAATCACTGTGGCTGCTTCAGCAAAGTGGAAGCGGACACCTGCTGCATGACAACTGATCTCCGAGAGTGTTTTCCCCGTGAGTTTGAACAGATGGCGCCCATAACCTGTGGCACAGGAACTTGTTATCTGAGATTCTGGAACCCTGGATTCTTGCAGCATTCTGTTGTAGAGATCCTGGGCAGAATTGAGCGGGGAGACATCAGTGAGGCAG
Organism: Candidatus Cloacimonadota bacterium; assembly: GCA_023421135.1. GTDB lineage: Bacteria > Cloacimonadota > Cloacimonadia > Cloacimonadales > Cloacimonadaceae > PHBP01. Next base: position 55,663 of record JAEZUG010000026.1, read on the forward strand.
GAGCCCAGCCAAACCAGGCTGTTATTGTCTGAATTCAGCAGACAGAGCTTTGTATAACGGGATCCGATGTCTATACCATAATTATACATAATTATACCATGATGTAAGAGTATATGTTTTCTGGTTGCAGCCATTTGGCAGCAACTTCACGGAGGAGACCGGGACTGAGTTCTTTCAGACGTTGTTCCCTCTTGAAGAAATAGTCCGGAGCATAATTCAAAGCCCTCAGATTAGCAATGGCTGCTGCAGACCAGGACAGGCTTTCATAATCGAAGCGTTGCATTCCCAGGAGATAGTTTCGACTCTGCTCCAGCTCCAACTCAGTTATCCCATTAAGGCACACATCACCAATAATTTCCTGCATCAGATGGAAGACAGCGTTGTGGTCTTCCGGTGCACAAAACGCAAAAGCTGTCCAGAAACCAAGATCATTCACGGAATTATAGTCCATCCCTGCTTGATAAGTGTAGGAATGCTTCTCGCGCAAGATGTTATAGAATCTGGAGGCGATGTCACCACCTATAGCGTGGCAGATCACCTGCATGGCTGTGTCGTGCAGATATTCTTGCCGATGAGGCAGCAAGACACCCATGTGAATAATGGCCTGATCACTACCTCTCTTTTCTTTCAAAAAGTGTCTCTGGGCTGAGTGATAGACTGGGTTTGGAGAAAGTGGAGCCAAACCTGAGTTCTGTAAATGAGAAAAGCATGAATCAACAATCTGAGTAAGTTCTGCAGGATCGTAGTCGCCCACGATTGCCAAGGCAGAATCTCCGGGGTTTAGAATGTGTTGATGCCATGCCCGAAGCGCTTGCGGGTTTATTTGTTTTATCTGTGAGATGTTTCCACTGCTGCGATCCAAGTTTGAGCCGTTACCTGTGAGAAGCTTGAACCAGCGATTAAAGGCATAAGTGCTGGGAACTTCTTTCTCTCTGCGGATGCTATCAATAGTGCTGTGTTTAAGAGTTCTTAGATATCCGGAATGAAAGACTGGCTCTCGGATTATCTCAGATAGTAGCTCCAAGGCTTTTTGCAGATCCGGATTGAAGCATTTGCCTCTCCAGGAACTGCAGTCCAGATGGTGCACAACTCTCAGATTCATGCCCAAAGCTCTGGAAAAATCCATAATGCGATCATGATTACGCTTCTTGGTTCCATAAAGCATGGCAGTGGTAGTGAAGAGATTTATACCCCGATTATCAGAACCCTCCATCAATTGACTGAGGGAGTTGGAATAGGCGAAACCAGTTAGTGTCCGTCCTCTGGTTCTATGAAAGACTACTCTCAGTCCATTCTTCAGAGTGAAGTGATACACTTCTTTATCCTGCAGCCCGATACCATTAAGCTTGGAGAGGGCTATGGAGTTAACAGGAGCTAGGGGCTTTGCTTCCAGTAGATTATCATGTTTGGTTGAGATCCTTTTTATCGGGAGTATTGGAAGTTCTTCAAAGAATTCTTGCTTCAGAGACTTCAGAAAGTTCCAATTGCCTTTTCTATTTCCCAGATAATAGAGTGCCAGACTATCGAAAGTCCAGATTGGAGTGATCCTTTGGGAAATCTCTGCCGGAGTGATAGATTCTATCCTTTCACTATAGTGGTACAACTGGCTATAAGAGCCCAGCAGCTCTTCAGAAGCCAAGCCGGAGGCAAACCCTTCCATAGTATCAAAACCAAAGAGCCAGCTATGTAGAATATCACTACGGATCAGCTCAAAATCCTTGGAGCTGATCTGAAAGGCCAGAGCTCGGTGAAACTCCTCCTTGAAGATCTGCATGATCCGGGTGAAACTTGCTCCGGCCAGGGGAGAGATCAGGATGATGGTAATTCCAGACATCAATCCAGAAACCGAAAGAACCCGGATAGAAGAACAGAGCTTTTCCTTATCGATCAGTCTCCTATGCAGGAGTGAAGACTTCCCAATTGCCAGATAGCGCATGGCAAAGAGTAAATGCTCGCTATCTGGATGCAATTCACTTAGTTCCGGCAGAGTGATAGCGACATACTCCAGATCGGTTGAAATTGGAGCTTTCTCTGCCTTAAAACCATTCTTTTCCGGCCACAGAAGTGATTCATTAGGAGGCAGCATTCTTTGAGATGATACACTGGGTTGCCAATCGGCAAACTCATGCTCCACCATGTTCCGGAGTTCTTCAGGAATAAAAGCACCAGTAGCTACCATGAAGCAATTGGTAGGATTGTAGTACTTCTGTTTACAAGCCATCACTTGCTCATGTGTAACTGCTTTAATACCGCAAACAGTACCAATAATTGGGTGCCGTAGGGGAGAGCTGAGAAAATAATCGTTCTGGATATATTCTGTAAAAGCGGATTCGGGATCTGTGTCGTATTGTCTGATCTCCTCCAGAACTATCTTCTTCTCCGCTTTCAAATCCTGAGCCGAGCTTTGGCTGCGTCGAACTAATTCAGCCAAAGCTTTCACAGCAACTCCCAAGCATTCTGAGGGTAGCAGCATGTAGTAGCAAGTGGAATCAAAATCTGTGTAAGCATTTACAGATATGCCCAGAGATGAAAGATAATCGGAGAGATCGTTGTCTGGGAAGGAAGAGGTTGATTTGAAACTAAGATGCTCTAGCAGATGTGAAAGGCCTCTTTCTGTGTCAGTTTCAAAAGCAGAGCCTATCCGCACTATAAGTTGTAAACAGATAATCTTGTTGTCATGATCCGGATAGAAGATATAGCGAAAACCGTTATCGAGTTCGCAGTGCTGAGCCTGCGGAAGTTTTATCTGTGGCATCAGGTGTTATCTGTCTGAGAGTGCTTTTATCCTGTGAACACAGGCATAAGCGTTGTGGTTGTGGATGGATTCAAAGTTATCAGATTCCACTTCAAACTCGATGATACGTTCATCACTTTCAAGCTTCAGAGTGATCTCCCTCACGATGTCTTCAACAAACTTGGGATTGTTGTAGGCCTTTTCTGTGACATACTTCTCATCCACTCTCTTCAGCAGAGGATAAATCTCACAACTAGCTGCAGACTCGGCCATTTCGATCAGTTCTTCCAGCCAGACAAAACCCTGATAGCGGATTCTGATGCTGATCTCAGAGCGTTGGTTGTGAGCGCCGGCTTCGCTGATCTCTTTGGAACAGGGACACAGGGTAGTAACCGGAACTTTTACTCCTATCCATAAATCATAGGCTTCCTTGTATCCGGCTGTGAAGTAGCAGGGGTAAGAAAGCCAGGACTTGATTTTTGAGACCGGAGCAGCTTTTTGCATGAAGTAGGGAAACGCTAGCTCAATATAAGCCGCATCGGCTTTGAGAGTCTTCCTGAGGTCTTTCAGGAAGCTTTCCAACTGCTCAATCAGTTTCTCTTGATGATAGCGGTTCAAGATCTCGATAAACCGGGACATATGTGTGCCCCGCATGTCATGGGGAAGCTCTACAAAGATATTGAGATCAGCCACTGTGTGCTGAACTCCCCGGGACCGGTCTTCTACTACTATGGGGTATTGGATACCTTTCACACCAACTTTGTCGATGCTAATTTTGCGTGTGTCAGCGCCGGACTGGATATCTGGAATTGTCATAATCTCTCTGAGAATCCTAATTCCTGCATACCTTTGGTCTTAATGGAGCTAATACTGCCATCCTGTGTGCAGTAGATCACAGCATTGGCATTGGGCATAGTTTTGACAAGTTCAATAGCTTTGAGAGGATCCATGGTAAACAGAGCTGTGGAAAGCCCATCTGCCCAAGCAGCACTGGGATGGATTACTGTGACGGAATAGACTGCCGGAACGGGAGTCCCTGTCTTGGCGTTGAGGATGTGATGATAACGCTTTCCCTGGTACTCAAAGTATTGCTGATAGTCTCCTGAAGTGCCCAGAGAAGAATTGGAAAGTTTGAAAGAAGCAATCTCCCGATTAGGGTTTCTGGGGTCCTGGATCAGGATCACCTGTGGTGTATCGCTGCCAAAGAGAGTCATACTGCTGCGGCAAGAGATGTATCCCTTATCCAGATTGAGGCCCTGCATGTACTCTCTGGCTTTATCAAGTATGTATCCTTTAGCAATTGAACCCAGAGATATCTGCATTCCGGCCGGTTTATAGATTCTCTTTCTATCGTATCGAAGTTTAGGGAACGATACCAATGTAAGCTTCTCCTTGATCAGCAAAGAATCCGGAGGTGCCTGTGTAAGGCTATCACTGATCTCCGGGGTTTTGGATCCAAAGCCCCAAAGATCGAAGACCGGCTTGATAGTGATATCAAATGACCCGTCTGAGATTGCATAAAGGCTATCCGAGATGGTTAGTAGCTCGTAAACATCTTCATCCATGGGAAAATACCCCGATTCCAGAGCATTGAATTTGCTTACCCAACTTCCAGAATCATATTCATCGAGTTTAGATTCCATTCTTTCGATGAAGACGAAAACCGAATCCACCTCTTTGCTGACTGTCTTGCTTTTGGAACTGGCAGATATATCAACGATAGTATCGAGCAGAAAGCGTGTCTTGGTGGCTGTGAATGTGCGATTGAAGTATTTGTAGGCCGCAAAACCAATTACCAGAACCAGAATGATAAGTGAAAAGACTTCTCTCTTAGTCATGTGCTTACCTTCTATAATCCAGGAGTTCGTATTCGATCAACTTACTTGTGTAATCGCGGACACAGAACCAAGTAAATGGAATGGTAACCAGCAATCCCAGCAGCAGGAAAGCAAATGCTAAAGTATTCAGAACCACCAGGATCAAAGCCATGAGATACAGGTTCCATCTGAGATCGTGAAAGTGCTTGTAACTCAGAGCAATTGCCCTGAGGGCTCCAATATCCAGCTTCATCATCAAAACAGGCACAGGTAGCACTATTGCCGCCCAGTAGTTTACTAGAACGATCCACACTAATCGTAAGATTGGATCACTGGCAAAAAGAGGAAGCCCATAGCAAACGACGTAGATCAAAGCATAGAATAGTGCTGAGATAAAGCTAAGCAGCAAGAAAGAGGGATAATACCTAAAGCTCGAGAGCAGTTGTTTCACACTGAGTTCATACTCATTACTGTTAGAAATGGAGGCAAATGCCAGAACTGTGATTGGGATCACCAGGCTAAAGGCCACTACCCTAAGAATGATGTTTAGAAAGTAATCCACCGTAGAGGATTGCCCTACACTGAAGCTGATCTGGAGAAACATCAGGATCAACAGAGCTATTGGGATGATTCCCATTAATGCGATCATCGCTCCTGCAGGTGCCAGAGGACCTTTCTTATCTTTTATCTTATCCCAAGTGCCTTTCATGCTACCAAGAGCCGATAGTTCTAGCTTGGGAACTTGGGTCTGTCTTCCGCAACTGACGCACCATATATCATGTTCTGCAAGTTTGTTGTTGCAATGCTTACAACGCATTTCTACTCCTTAATCAACACTTAGACCAGCCGCAATTGGGGCATTTCAAGCAACCCTCAACGTGCTCTATAGTCGAAGAACAATCCGGACAAAGGGCTGCAGTAGTCCTTTGAACAGTTGTTTCCACCTTCTTATCATCCACAAAGGCCAGAGATTGAATGTCTCCATTGGCATGAATAGCCAGAAACTGCTCCAATGCCTGTCCCACAGCATCTCCACAAGATGTGATCATCTTGCCCTTGTGCCACATGGGAGACTGACATCTGATGCCTTTGAGTTGTCGTATGATAGCCTCCACCTTGATATTGGATCTTAGGGCAAGTGATGACAGCCTGGCGATTGCCTCAAGCTGTGCAGAGGCACATCCCCCCACTTTACCCATCTGAACAAAGACCTCGCAGGCACCCTGTTCATCGGTGTTTACTGTCACATACATATGACCACACCCAGTCTCAAGTCTTTGTGTGATACCATGGGTAAATTCTGGTCTGTGCCGGGGAGCGACTTTATTATCGGTTCCTACTGGTGCTTTCTGAGTTCCCGTGCTGAGCACTTGGTTCTCTCTGCTGCCGTCCCGATAAACAGTTACACCCTTACACTTGAGGGTATAGGCCAGTTCATAGGCACTGCGAATATCTTCGATTGTGGCACTTGTGGGGAAGTTTATAGTCTTACTAACAGCATTGTCTGTATATGCCTGGAATGCAGCTTGCATTCTGACATGCCATTCCGGGCTGATATCATGAGCTGTTTGGAATACACTTTTCAATTGATCTGGAAGCTCATCTATATGGGCAACGCTTCCTGTTTCTGCTATCTGTCCCAATAGATCCGGATTGAAGAGATTCAATTGCTCCAGCTTGGCTTCCAGATGCTTGTTTACATAGTGGAGCTTCTCACCATCCATAACGTTCTTCACATACACCAGAGAGAATTGAGGCTCAATGCCACTCGATGTATCTGCTATCATACTAATGGTACCTGTGGGGGCAATGGTGGTCAGAGTAGCATTTCTGATGCCCTTTTCTTTGATCTGGGAGATCAGGCTGTTCCAATCCTGAGCAATCGCATCCCGCTCCAGTTTGCCGGATTGATAGGTGCTTCCCGGGAAGCTGGGAAAAGGAGACTTCGCTTGGGCGAGTTCCATGGAGCGTTGTTTGGCCTCAAAATCAATGAATTCCATAAGGCGACCTGCCAGGTTCACGGCTTCATCACTGGCATAGGGTATCTCAAGCTGGTAGAGTAAATCTGCCCAACCCATGATTCCCAAACCTATCTTCCGGTTGGTTTTTACCATCTCATCAATTTGAGGGAGGGGATAAAGGGATTTGTCTATTACGTCATCAAGGAAATCCACGCTTTCTCTCACCACAGATCTCAGCAGTTCCCAATCGGGGGCGTTATCTTTGATCATTACTGAAAGATTAATCGAGCCCAGGTTACAGGCCTCATTGGGCAAAAGTGGCTGCTCACCGCAGGGATTGGTGGATTCGATCTTCCCAAGCTGAGGAGTGGGATTGGCGTTGTTTATCCTATCCAGAAAGATGATGCCAGGCTCTCCATTTCTGTGAGCCATTTCTACTATCAGGCTAAAAACATCAGAAGCCTTCTGGCGCCCGACAAGTTTCTTTGTTGCTGGTGAGATCAGATCGTATTCTTCATTGGCGTAAACAGCACGCATGAATTCTTCGGTTATGCCGATACTGATGTTAAAATTGGTTAGTTCGCTGGTGTCTTCCTTACAAGTGATAAACTCCATTATCTGAGGGTGGTCCACATTCAGGATAGCCATATTGGCACCTCTGCGGGTTCCTCCTTGTTTCACAGCGTCTGTGGCGGAGTTAAACACCTTCAGGAAAGAAAGAGGGCCGCTGGATACTCCGTTTGTAGATCTAACTCTGGCATTGGCTTCACGAAGCCTACTGAAAGAAAAGCCGGTGCCGCCTCCGCTTTTATGGATCAGAGCAGCGTTTTTAACCGATTCGAAGATACTATCCATACTGTCTTCAATGGGCAGTACAAAGCAGGCGGAAAGCTGTTGAAGATCGTTTCCGGCATTCATGAGAGTGGGGGAGTTGGGCAAGAAATAGCCTGAATCGAGGAGCTTTAGGTAGCGCTCTCTCTTGGCTGCATCATCTCCTGCGATGTTCTCGGCTACGCGCGTGATCATTTCGTTCCAGTCTTCAATCAACTCGCCGTTATCATTCTTCCTAAAATAGCGTCGTTCCAGAACCTTGAGAGCATTATCTGTTAACTGCATCGCATCACCTTACTTGGAGGGTAGAGCCAAAATCTCTCTGGCTTGCTCAGGTGTGGCAATTGGGCGGCCAATTTCTGTGGCAATCCTGGCGATACGAGCAACGAGCTGGGCATTGGAATCTGCCACGATACCTTTGTGATAGAAGATATTATCTTCAAATCCCACTCTGATGTGTCCCCCAGTAACTAAAGCCACCATGGAAGCGGGAACATGCCAGCGTCCAATTCCTGCTACAGCCCAGGTAGCTGTGGGTATCTGATCTTTCAAATGTTCCATCATATACATAAGGTTCTTTGGTGAGCCGTTCATTCCACCCGGAACACCAAGAACGAATTGCATATGAAGAGGTGTGTGAGTGATAATGCCTTTATTAACCAGCTTTGCGACCACGTCGATCATACCAGATTCATACACTTCCACTTCAGGCACCACATTGTATTCCTTAAAAGCTTCTGCGAGCTTGATGATGTCTTGAGGGTGATTGATAAAGATATCATCGCCAAAATTAAGGGTACCAGCGTTAAGAGTCCCCATGTCTGGTTTGAGGCTCAGAGGTGCGAGGCGACGTTCAAAAGGTTCTCCCACAGCACCTCCCGTGCTGATCTGAACAATCATTTCGGGCACGGCTGCTCTTATGGCAGAAATTGACTCTGAAAAACGTTCCAGACTCTGAGTGGGGCTGCCATCGTCGTTACGAACGTGAAGATGGACGACTCTGGCACCATGCTCAAAGCACTCTTTAGCAGCTTGAGCCTGCTCCTGAGGTGTGATTGGGAGATTGGGCTGATCTACTCTGCGGGTTTCCGCACCGGTGATCGCGGCAGTAATTATCAAAGGCTTCATCTTGTCCTCTATGTTTAATATTTATTTTAGTCTGTAAACCAGCTCTCAAAAAGCCGAACACGCTTTGGCGTGATGCTGATCTTGGGCATGATACGCCCTGCTATTGAGGCAAATTTCTCTTCGTTATCGCTCACAAAGAAAGTATCTGTTCCGGGCTGACCATCAGATTCACCAGCTATCATTCTCTGTAAATAAAGAGCAATGGATTCGGCACTGTCAACCAACCGGACCTCTGAGCCCAAAACAGCCTGAATTATCTCCCGAAGCAAGGGGTAGTGTGTACAACCCAATACTAATGTATCTATATCATAGCTCTTGAAGACATCAAGATACTGTCTGGCAATAAGCATTGCCGTTTCAGTGTCTTGCCAGCCTTCCTCAACAATTGGTACGAAGAGGGGACAGGCTTGGGAATAGACCACAGCTTCGGGTAAGATTCTGCTAATGGCTAGACGATAAGCTTGGGAACGCACTGTACCTTCTGTGCCAATGATACCAATCCTCTTCTTTATCGTGTTTAATACTGCTTGCTCAGCGCCGGGATCTATCACCCCGATAATGGGAATACCAGTGATATCCCGCAGTCTGTCCAAGGCATAGGCGGAGGAAGTGTTGCAAGCTACGATTAGTATTTTGATCCCTCTCTGTATAAGGAATCTGGCATTCTGAATGGAATAGTCAATAATAGTATTGGGAGATTTGGGGCCATAAGGCACCCTGGCGGTATCTCCAAAATAGATCAAATCCTCTTCGGGGAAGTACTCCCTGATCATTTTGTAGACTGTTAATCCACCAACTCCAGAATCGAATATCCCGATAGGCTTCTTCATTTCTTTCCCTTTCTATTCTTATGAGAAGCCAGTTTCCCATGGCCTGCTTTATAGTCAACCCGTTTTCTGGGCTTACCATCTTTTCTTTGATCTGGCCTTGATTCACGGCGGATGGAGGCTTTGCTGTCTCTGGCAGGGCTCTGATGAATGTGGTTCTCTTCGAGATTGCTAAACTCAAGATAAACATCGTCACTAACCTCAGCTACCTGAACCTTTACCAAGTCTAGAAGTTGGTAATAGTATCCGGTTCTTTTATTTACAAACCTCATCTCCCTGTCCAAATAGACAAATCCAGAACTGACGAACTGGCTATTCTTGATCACGCCGGTTAAGGGAATCTCATTAAACTTGATGATCAAAGAACTGCTGTTGGTTCCCACCACAATCCCTGTGTAATGCTCACCTAGTTTATTCTTCATATAGGCAAGCTTGTATATCCTCTCGATCTCGCGCTCAGCTTCATTGGCCAATAACTCCTGTTCAGAAGCTTGCTCGGAGTAGTGTTTGAGTTGGTCTTTGCTGAACTTCACATTACTGCTATGGATAAGATAGGTTTTACAGAGATGGTGAACGAGGAGATCACAGAGCCTCCTGATGGGACTGGTGAAGTGAGTATAGTCTTCCATCGCAAGACCAAAGTGACGAACGTGATCTATGGAGTACTTAGCTTTCTTCATGCTACGCAGTATCACGCGATCGAAAACTCTGTGGAAGTCTTTTCCAGGTAGGCTGTAAAGAAGACCTTGAACAGTTTTGTTGGGATTCTCCTTGATAACCACAGGCACTCCGTAGGCTGCTAGCGTGTCAAAGAGACGGGTGAGTTTTTCCCAATCTGGGTCTTCATGTATCCTATAGACAGAATTCGGTGCTTTCTGAGATAGCTGCTTTGCAGTATATTCATTGGCCACCAACATAAAGTTCTCGATCATCTTGTGGGATTCTGTTTCTTCGGCTAATGAGAACTCATGCAGGAAGCCTTCTTCATCGTAATGATACTCTATCTCTGGCAGATCGAAGAATATGTATCCTGCTTGCATTCTCTTTCCAGTAAGCAGTGAGGATAGCTTCCTGGCCTGTTCAAGAGCTTGAACCAGCTTGGGGGCCATTTCATCTGGGTGGCCAGCATAAAGTTCATCCACCTGTTCATAACTAAGACGGTAGTCCGATCTGATAATAGATTCCACCAGCTGCTGCTTTAAGACATTGGCTTCTTTGTCAAAATCAGTAATGACAGTCATAGTGAGTTTATCTTCATCAGGACGCAGACTGCAGACACCATTGGAAAGACGTTCCGGTAGCATGGGTATGACTTTTTTGGGGAAATAGAAGCTGTTCCCACGCTTTGTTGCTTCTTGGAAGATTGCTCCCTCTACATTCAGATAGTGCGCCACATCGGCAATATGCACATAGAGTCTCCAACCAGATCCAGTTTGCTCCAAAGATATGGCATCGTCGTAGTCTTTGGCAGAAGCAGGATCTACCGTAAAAGTGAAGAGCTGCCGCAGATCAGACCTCTTGGCTATCTCCTTCGGGCTAATATCTTCCGGGATGTCATCCAGTGCAGCGAGGACGTCTTCGGGAAACTCCAGTGGCAATTGGTACTGCCTGATTACTGCAAGCAGTTCAGTAGCCGGATCACCAGAATCTCCCAATACTTCCACAACTTTGCCAATAGGGCCTTTGCTGGCTTTTGGGTTCCCCCAGTTTATGACCTCGAGGATCACCTTCTTACCTTCCAAAATCTGCTCAGGATTCTCCACACGAAACCAGTTATGGATCTTGGGGCTGCTACATACAAAGATCGTCATAGCACCTGATTGCCTGATGTCGCCTGCCATTCTGGTATTGGCTCGCTCTGCGATCTGGCGGACACGGCAAAAATCGGGCTTTCCCTGCTTGTAAAAGGGTTCCACCAGCACCTTGTCGTTATGATAAGCGTTCAGAGTATCTTCTGAGTTGACATAGAAATCACCATCCGGCGTGCGTACAAAGGCAAAGGAATAGTTACGAGACAAGGAAGTAGCGTCGAAGATTCCTTCCTTTAGTTGTGGGCTTTTCGAGGTGGGGGATAGCTCTGTCTGCATAGGTGGAGTGGGGTTTGTGAGAGAAAATTTCTTCCGGCTCTTCTGCACAACCCCTAGCTCCAGAAGCTGGCTAATCGCCGCTTTGATTCTGGCCTTTTCATTTCTTGTGGATGAACTAGCCACGACTATCTCATTGTAAGAAAGAGGAGTATTCTCACTATCTTCAAAGAGCTTGATTATCTTGTTCTGGTCATTTGTATGTTTCAATGTACCTCTTAGTATTCCTTTCCAATCTTGAGTTTCAGGATGTTAATCAGTTCGTCTAGCTCAATCCTGTCTTTACTGAAGCGCAGGGATTGACCTCTAAAAGCATCTAGTCTGCGTGGCATCTTGAAGGTGCTTAGCATGATACCGCGTTTATCCTTGTAAAAACAGCCGAAATCCGAGTAGTTTCGCTTGACCTTCATAAACCAGTAGCGAATTTCTATTTCTGTATCGTAGAGATTGTATTCTGTCACGATGAAGTAGGGGAGAAGGTTTATAATAACCAGAAACATTCCACCATAATAGAAGATGGGATAAGACCAGTTTATCACTGTAATCTTATAGAGTAGAACCGAGAGCAAGATCAAGAAAGAACAAAGCGCTAAGGAGACATAGGGTCTCTCGGCAAAGGGGAAGGATTTCCATTGTAACAAAGGTTTAGGTGACATTTAGTACTATCTCCCTGCATTTTTCCACTTCTTCCTTGATGGTGAGCACGTACTTAAAGGAATCCGGTGTGGAGAACTTGGATCCCAGAGTGTTAGCTTCTCTCTGCATTTCCTGGGTAATGAATTGCAGGGTTTTACCCACAGCCTCTCTTGGGTCCTTTCTAAGCTGTTTCAAGAATGTTTCGATATGACTGTCAAGTCTTGTAAGTTCTTCATGTATGTCGTACTTATCTATGTAAATCGCAATTTCTTGAACTAGCCTTTGTTCCAAGTTGTCTATTTTGTGTGCGTTTAGGATATCACTCACTCTCGCCATTAGATCTTGGAACAGGTACTTTCTATAGGGGTCTATCATGTCTTTAATGCTTGTAAGTGCTTGCTTCATGGTCTCCATCGAACTACCTAGTACACTGGCTATAGCACTCCCTTCTGCTAGAGTAGAGGAAATGAAACTACCAATAGCCAAGTCGGTGGCTTCTTTGATCACCATTTGGAGTGCTTCATCTTCTTGCAGATTGGCATTATTCTCGATCATCCCCGGTTCCCTGAGGATACTGTCTAAGGATACATCACTCTCAATCTCCAGTGCTTTTGATGCATTTACAATGAGTTCGTAGTATTTCTTCAGCTTTCTCTCATTGAGGAAGAGCTGGGGTTCGCGGTGGTCTGCCAAGCTGATCCTGATCTCTACTGAGCCTCTGCCAATATCTTCAGAGATGCGTGATCGAAGAGTGGGCTCAATCCAATTCAGCTCCCGGGGGATATATGTCCTAATGTCAAGGTGTTTAGCATTGACGGACTTAATCTCAAACTCAAAGCTTAAGTCGTTCTTTACGACTGCTGCTTTTGCATAACCTGTCATGCTTCTCATATTCTATTCCTTGTCGTTTCTTTAGGCCTGATCATCCATTCCAACAAATGCCATGGGGCAGAGGTTTCTGCTGCAACACTCTGGCCTGTAGTCTCCTAGTTTCCCGTAAGCAGGTTTACATAACACTGATTAACCTAAAGCTATTGTAGTTGCTCACAGATAAGGGTTCCTGCTGTGGCGGCTACTACGCGGGCTCTGATAAAGCTGCCTATTTGACTCTTGTCGCCACGAACAACGGCAATCTTGTAGTCGTCTGTCTTGCCTGATATATCAAGATCACTCTTCTTGCTCAGAGATTCGGCATAGATCTCGACAACCGATCCAATCTTGGCTTGAAACTTCTCCAGAGTGATCTCTCTTTGTAGATCAATCATCTCCTGTAGTCTGGCAAGACGCTCACTTTCCTGAACCTGATCATCCAGTTCTGCTGCAGAGGTGCCTTCACGATTACTGTATTTGAAACAGAAAGCATAATCAAAGCGGACTTCTCGCATAGCTTTCAGAGTATTTTCGAACTGCTTAGAACATTCTCCGGGAAATCCTGCGATCAGATCAGTGGTTATAGCTATGTCCGGCATGGCATTACGAAGCTTGTCTATTATGGACATGTACTTGGGTAAATCGTAGTGACGGTTCATGCGCTTCAAGATGTCACTATCACCGCTTTGCATTGGTAAATGTATATGTTTCGCTATGTTAGGGTGCCGTGCCATAACTTCAATTAGCTGGTCTGAGAGGTCTTTAGGATGGGAGGTTATATACCTTAGCCGATATTTCTCATCTCGCTTAGCCAGCTCTTCCAAAAGACCCGGAAAATCATGTGATTCATCATTATATGAGTTGACGTTCTGTCCTAAGAGAGTGATATCCCTATGACCTGTCCTAAGGGCTTCATCAAAATCCTTAATGATCTCCTGATGCGGACGGCTTCTTTCCCTACCTCTCACATGCGGGACTATGCAGTATGTACAGAAGTTATTGCAACCTCGCATGATCGTGATAAAGGCGCAATAAGGATCCTGATGAGTTGGTGCCAATTGATGATAGACTTCCGCTGAATTCATTTGTGTGTTATGTGCTACACAATTAAGTTCATCAAGTAAGACAGGGAACTGGCCATACTGATCTACACCCAGCACCAAATCTACTCCAGAGCCGGGTTTGAGCAATTCATCCCCCAGTCTTTGTGCCATACATCCCACAACAGCTATCTTTAGGTTCGGATTGGATTGTTTTCTGGCTTTCTCGTTGCTTATCCTGCCAATAACCCTGTCCTCAGCATGCTGACGCACTGAACAAGTGTTAAACACCAGCAAATCTGCCTCATCAATGCTTAGAGCAGGTACATGCCCAGCATCGGTCAATATCGTCGAGATAAGCTCGCTATCGCTCAGATTCATCTGGCATCCGTAAGTCTCTATGTAAAACTTCAAGTATTCCTCTTCATTTTATTCCTGATGTGTCTGGCAAAACCCAGAGCAATTCCATCAGTACAAACCATAATCTGATTCTGTTCAAATCTGTCCAGAATTTCTCTTAACAGAGAGGCAGAGATGGCCAGGATGTCTTTATTTTGAGGCTCAGGTAGAAATGCTTCATAAGTAGCGAATCCATTTTGCGCCAGGGTGTTCAGGAGATTATCAAGCTGTATCTTACTTATGGGAACTAGATCATCCAAGTAGAGGAAACGGTGGGAGTGGCTCAGCACCTTAAGGAGAAAAGCTCCCGTGAGCCCCACAACTATTATCTTATCCACTTGCACTATCGCCAGTCCCTTCAATGCTTCCTTTAAATGATGGACAGAGCTCTGGATGTCTGCCCCATGCTTCCTGAGTTCCAGCAATCCTAGATTCAGACTCTGAGTTCGAAGTTTACGTGTTCCCTTGCTCCAGACAAACTCTGTACTGGCTCCCCCAATATCAACAATCAGGCTCTGTTCATTATCCTTAAGATGCCTTCTGGCAGCCAGATAAGCATAGTCAGCTTCGTCTTTGGCAGAGATAAGCTTTAGAGTCAATCCAGTTTTACTAGAAATCTTCTCCAGCAGAACATCGAGGTTCTTTGCCCTGCGACAAGCTGCGGTTCCGATCAGATGTTTCCGTGAATAAAGAGCGACATCATACAAACTCAGTTGCTTTATTGCCCGAACTGCTCTATTTATCGCAGCATCAGATAAGATAGCATCATGCATTCCTTTAGCCAATCCCACTGAAAGCTGTACATTATGTACTGACTGTTCCTTGGATGCATCAAACAAGCAATAATTCAAATTGTTTGATCCCAGATCGAAGACAGATATCAGCTCTCCCCTCTTCCCCACCTTGAGGAAATCTGCCAGCATCCGAGCAGCAATATCAGCATTAGCATTACGAAACTGTACTGGTCTTCTTTTCGGTCTTGCACTGCCAAGGGCTGCACTCAAGAGAGTTTTCCAGCCAGTTTTAGCCAACTTAGTTTGACCCAGATCATAGGCTAGGGGATAAGACGATAATCCGGCAGTGAGCACTCTCTCTTCAGGATAGTTCAGCCTCTGCCTATAAAGTATCGTCTTTCCAAGTTGAGTTGCTTCTGCCAAGCTGCTGTATCCCGGTTTGGTGATCAGGATATCGGAAGCCTTGAGATAATCCATGAAATCAGCATCCTTGTCTATCCTGAGATGATTGGAGGCTAGCAGAGAATCTGAGCTGGATATCAGATATCCTGGCCAGACCTTCAGGAAAGCCTCCAGCCCCAGATCTATCTCCCCTTCTCCCCCATGACTTGATAGTGCTATGGGAAGAGCCTGGTCAAGACTATGTTTCAATCTGATATCTTCGTAATGATCCTTCTTTCTCGCCAGCAAACCCACAGTAGTAGCCCGAGGAAAGGCCTTCATGCTGATGGAATCGGAAAATGGAAGCCTGTAAGCTAGCTTGACTTGTGAATAGAGACCATAGATAGTATTCAAGACAGGTCTCATAGACAGATCAGTGGCAAAGAGCTCTGAATATATATAGTACCAGTCGAAGTTCGACACTGCCAGGACAGGAACACCGGCATAGGAAGCTGCCTCGCAGATTAAGAAAGGAATGTCTGCCACCACGCAATCAATTCTCTCATCTCTAAGGAATTGGATTTCACGCTCTGCTATCTCTGCTCTTCTTGAGAGCAAGCTCAACAAAGCCGTCTTTGTCCCTTGCAGATCTGTTTGCAGCATCTCTGAATGCACGACCCCAAAATCCAGTTCTGCCACGCTGATATGTGAGTAGTTCTGAGATAGCTCTGAAAAGAGGAATTCCGGGCGGTTGGTTCTGATCTCTGTCCAGATTCCAAAGTTATTGAGTTCCTGGGCTAACGCAGCCATTCTACTGGCATGTCCAAAGCCATGATTTGAGATGTAGATAGCAAATCTCAACATGATTTATCCTATTGTAATATAAGAGGTTTAGCGCTCTTGTGGCTACGCGGTTCCACCACCACGTGATTGGGAAGGCAAATGATTGGTAGAGAATTGGTGTATCCCTGCTTCACGCAGCGCTTGTCCGGGCAATCAGAATCCAGCATCCTTACTCTATGATCCTTGATTTCCAGGCTGCTATGTTCATCAATAATATAAACCCGATCGGTATTGAGAGGATACTCAGCGAGTAATATATTATCCTTTAATACAGCAACATAGAGCTCCTCATCGGAAGCCCTGGGATTAAAAATGATCATCATACTCAGCAGGACCAGTATCAGAAATAGCAGGATGTCTGCCAGCGAGAGTACTTCCCAAATCTTCTTCAAAACTAGAACACACCCTTGGTTTTAAAACTACAGCTTGGGCAGCAGCCAGTATTTTGCACTTCAGATACTGTTTTCCACCCAGTCCTCTGGATGAGTTTTCTGCCACAATTGGGGCATAGAGTATCTTGATATGCCTTTGCTGTAATATTTCCGGCATAGACATAGTTCAGCTTTGCTCTAGCCAGTTCACAAGCCTGAAGAACAGTTTTAAATGGAGTTGCGGGTCTGGTCTGACGATAGGCTGGATGATAAGCAGAAAAGTGCAGTATCGTGTCTTCAGATAGAGAGGCGCAGAAATTTATCAAGGCCGAGATATCCTCCAGGCTGTCGTTGAGACCGGGGATAAGAAGATTGGTGAGCTCAAGATGAATTCCAGATTTGCTCGCCCAAGAGATATTATCCAAAACGGTTTCAAGCATTCCATGACACTCATCTTTGTAAAACCCTGGTCTGATGGACTTCAGATCAATATTCATGGCTGTAGTCACTCTGGATATCTCATGAAAGGGTTCTGGATTGAGGAAGCCATTCGTTACCAATACAATATCTATATCCGAAGCTAAAGCAGCAAAATCCAGGATATACTCGAACCATGTGAGTGGTTCCGTGTATGTGAAAGCTACCTGAGTCAGAGCCCTCGCGCTTAGAAACTGAAGCAGTTGTTCCGGACTGATGTCTCTGGTTTCCTGATCCATCTGGCTTATCTGATAGTTCTGACAGAAGCTGCACTGGAGGTTACAGGAATTAGGACCCAGTGAGAGTATCTGAGAACCTGGATGAAAGTGATACAGAGGTTTCTTCTCGATAGGATCCAAACTAAAGGCTATGGTCTTCCCATAGTTTAAAAGCTGCATCTTGCCGTGATCGCAGGCTCTGGAACGGCAAAGCCCCTTTTGCCCATCTTTCAGTAAGCAAGCTTGGGGACATAGTTTGCACAAGACTCTGCCGTCTTCTCTAGCTTCCCAGTATTGTGCTTCTAAAGCCATGTTTTTATGGACTCCAGGTGTTTTTCCAGTGCTTGCGAATTCTGCTTGAGCACGTTCTTGGCAGAGAGTCCCATACTCTGTCTTCTGGAAGGGTTATTCAGCAGATTCTCAATATCTGCACCTAGCTTCTCTCTATCTGAAAGCACTAAGGCTCCGGCGTCTGCTAGTTTACGCACAGATTCCTTACATGATTTATGATAGGGTCCGATGATGATAGCTTTCCCATAGAAAGCCGGCTCTAGCGGATTATGTCCACCATAATCGATAAACGAACCTCCAACAATAGCCAGATCACAGATACTATAGGCTCGGTTCAGGAGCCCTAATTGATCGATAAAATGCAAGTCTCTCACTACTTCTGAGCGAGACTCCATGCTATAATCCAGAGAGGAACACAGCTTTTCCAGCTCAGATCTACGTTCCACATGCCTTGGTGCTATAAAGAGCTTTAGCTGTGGGAATCTCTGCTTCAGCCCAGGCCAGAGCTGTAGAACAAGCTCTTCCTCTCCTGGCCTGCTGCTGCCAAAGACAAGCACAAGCTCATCCTGTTTCAGCTTCCAATGCGCCTTGCTCTCTTCCAGGTCATACTCAGGTAAACCGGGAATAAACTTTAGATTGCCTGATACAGCCACCGGACAGTTAAACACACCTTGAAACCGGTCTGCATCCTCACGGGTTTGGCAGTTCACCTGCATCACACTCCTACCTGCAAAACGCAGTACTGTGGATAGCGCTTGATATCGGGGCTGCGATTTTGCTGTTATCCTGGCATTAAGAAAGATCACAGGAATTCTCAATAGAGATGCGACCAAGAGTAGATTGGGCCAGATCTCAGTCTCCATCACACAGATTAATCTGGGATTGATCTGCTTAAGCTGTCTATAACGTAGATGAAAGATGTCCAACACTGCCAGTTCAGATCTTATCTTAGGGTTGATACTCTTTCCGATTGGGAGCGCATTGATATTTGTATTCGTTATCACAATATCCTCTGGACTCACATAATCAAGCATTACACCGATTAAAGTCTTCAGAGCATTCATCTCCCCCACTGAGGCAGCATGAATCAAGACAGGCCTTCCTTCCGAACGCAGTGAGGGATGAATTGCACCCAAGTACTTTCTATATGCCAGATATGGCAGTAGTACAGGAAGGCAAAGCAGATAGATCAGCTCCAGAATGATATTGTAAAACAGCAATACTATTGCCACGTTTAGAATTATCTCCTTAAAAAGAACAGGACGCCCTTTCAGGCGTCCTTATAATGGCGGGAGCGACGAGACTCGAACTCGCGGCCTTCTGCGTGACAGGCAGACGTTCTAACCAAACTGAACTACGCCCCCAGCGTTGTTCATAACGATCATGTAGGGACATTCTGCAAACAGGCCTGTTTCTGTCAAGACTATTTTTACACTGAACTGAACATTTATCTGAACATGCTGCGCTCAAGACTAGCATTCTCTCCCAATGACAATAGCTTGCATTCCTGATAGCAGACTTAAAGTTGTTGGTAGAGTAGCCGATTCTGAAAGCACACCTTGATCTGAACTTCGATAAAGGGTGGCTCACTCTTTCTACTTCCCCGCTTCTTCCTCGCTGCTTCCAAGCTGCTTCTCCAATCTTAGCCTTAGAAAGCACCGGGAGAGCCCTCGAAGAGAAATCGGATCCATCGTTCAGAGAAAGAACTGCCATCGTTGAAAAACCTAGTTTCGAAAATTCCGGGAGTTGGAAAGCTGAGAACGGTTTTCGTATTCGACTGCAGAGCTTGGTTCCACTCTGGCCCCTTCCCCCAATTCCAGGTTTCCTTTCACAATCAACCGGGCACCTCTACCAAGTCTCAAGACTGCTCCGGGAGCTAGTCTGAGTGTGGCATTTCTATCAATCGTAAGCTTTGCCCGGGGGGCAAGATTCCTGTCTCCATCGATGAAGGCGATGGTCTTGATTGTGTTTGATCCGCGCATTCCCTCAGGAATTGTACCGACCAGTTTCAGCAAGCGAGCTTCCCCGGCTTCCAGGGGAATAGATACCTTATTCTTTGTAATCATGAACCAGCGATTATCGGCGGGATCATAGAATCCCGGGTACTTACCCAGGTCTTTGATTCGCCTTTTATTTAGCTCCAGTTTCAGATCTTGGGCATTAGCCTGAGGGAAACTGGCTGCACTGGAATCGGGATCTACAAATCTCGGGCTGGAAAAGGTATCAGAACTGAAGTAGTTTGCTCTGCGATTTACTGCCATCAAGTTTAGCAGGCCTTCATTATCTGTATAGAAACCTGCCTGGATATAACCACTGTAGGGAGCATTTGGATCTGAATCAATTTTCACTCGATTGATTGCAGAACTGTTTGGAATTGAGTTTAATCTGCTGGTACCAGCTTCAAAGGTCTGGGTACCATTCCAGGTCATATTCTGAATCTGTTCGCCGTAGAGTCTGACTTTAGGGTTGGAATCCATTAGGGCGTTCCAAGTAACAGGGTTTATCTGGGGAGGATCATAGACGCCTCTTGGTGAAAAGACTGTCATAGCACTATAATCGCCATATCCAGAGGAATTAAAAAAGCTCTGGAAGCGGTAGTGGTAGATGCCATTGGGGCCATAACACAGAGGAAGATAGTTCATCATCTTCTGAGTGGCATAAGGTGGCAGGATCCACAGAGTCCACTGATCCACTCCGCCAATATTTACCCAGCGTGCAAAGGTTTGCACTATCGGGTAAAACTTTCTACCTGGCTCGGCAAGGGCGTAGAGCTTACTGCCCAGATAGGCATTGTGCAGCTTGGTATCCAATATATTCTGAATAAAGTTTTCTCCCGGGTTATTGAAGTCTGTATCGGGAGTGATCGGATAGATGTCTGGCGCTACAATCCGGGGTAAGACTGAATTTCTGTATCCTTCCAAATGATCGTAGTAACGCTTGGTCTCCTTATCTATGAGAAAGTGACTTCGCATATAATCATAGGTAGCAGTATATACATCGATCTCAGCATCAGAGATGAAATCCTGAACCATTCTAAAAGAATCAAAATGGGGCTGGAGAGGCTCATCAAAGGGATAGATCGCTGCGATATTGCCTGGAGAAGCTGCCAACAGATTGGTAAGACGATTGTAGATCCCGGTTCTGTATCTTTCAGGATTGGTGCGCATGTTGTAGTGAATCTGATCTTCCAGCTCGACATAGTCCAGGCTAACGTCACAATTGCCATGCCAGTACAAACGTGGATTCAGGTTGATTAGCTTGAGCAGGGTTGAAGAGGGTTCGGTGCTGGGATCAAGGTCCAGATCACTGGTCAGGAGCCCTGCTCTGATGAGCTCGGAATAGGGAATCCTGAGCTCCACTGTGATATAATCGTTACTATTAGCAGTGCTTTTGAGCTGTCCCACAGTCAAAGAGCTTTTCAATGAGCTGGTGAACCGACTTTCTCTGGAAGAATGCATTACCGGAGTGCTTTGCCTGGCGTAGGAAGCTCCCAGCATCTGATAACCTTCGGCACTAAAGCTCAGCAAGGTGTCTGATACTGCTGCATTAAGATCAATATTCTCTAGCTTCACCCGATAGCGGATATAGAAGAACTGGTCTTCAAAGTTTGGTGGATTAGTCTGATAAGTGATCCACATATTATTGGGACGGCTATAAGTACCATAGGTATTCTTCCATCTGTACTTCATATCTGTATAGACTAAGCCGGGGCTTTGATTACGGGTAGCTTGCCAGGCATAACCATAGGATGCGCCTTCATCCTCCACAGCCCTGCCCACTCTTGGCAGGGAACTCTCGTCGTGTGCTGCATACCAATATCTGCTGTCGTTGAGATCTCTCGCTTTCAGATCTTCAGAGCCGGAGAATTCTGCCTCAAACTTAAAATAGATGCTGGTGCTCAGTGGGCCGGTTGAGTAGTGCATGGGATTCTCAGGATCCCTGGACCAGCTTCTATCCCAGATAACAGCATCAATTTGGTTGGAATCCAGAAGGTTCAGCATACCTGCCAAATCCCTCTCGTTGGAATCGGTCTCCACAAAAACAGAATTGTAACCCAAGCTCCTCATATACCTGGTAAGATCTTCCTTGTATCTCGCCATATACGGCAAGGTGCTCTTCAGGTTACTGTAGGTGCCAAGTACAAAGGCTCTTGAATGCTTGGCGGCCTGCACCTGACCCCCAAAGAGGGTCAGGAGCAGGATTGCCAAAACAGATACTTTGGATCTCATATTCACCTACTTCAAGAGCAGCATCTTATGGATTCTGGTGAAGGAGGGACTTACAATCTTGGTGAAATAAACTCCAGAGGCAACGGAACGGTTCGAGTTGTCTCTTCCGTCCCAAACCAAGTCATGTCTTCCTGGCACCAGCTCTCCCCTATGCAGGGTTTTCACAAGCTGTCCCTTTATATTGTAGATCTTCACACTCACCGGACTAGCAGCAGTAGTGCTGAAACTGATAGTTGTGCTGGGATTGAAGGGATTTGGGTAGTTGCACAGATTGCTAATAGTAGGAAGGACAATATCCTGATTGCTAACCGGATAGTTCCGGATCACGATACTTCCGTCTATCCAGCCAGCCTGGGCAGGAGTGTGCTCAAACAGAGTGCCTTGATAGAGATGGTATCCTAATCCATCAATATAAATGTCAACTGTCCAATCTTCCTGCAAGCCTTCTGGATTGATATTGAAACTCA
The DNA here is from genome assembly GCA_023421135.1 of Candidatus Cloacimonadota bacterium. Lineage (GTDB taxonomy): Bacteria > Cloacimonadota > Cloacimonadia > Cloacimonadales > Cloacimonadaceae > PHBP01. The sequence continues at coordinate 78,001 of JAEZUG010000026.1, forward strand.
TTGGTTCAGTGCTTGGAGCCCATACACGGAAGTTCCAGGTTTTCACCTGCTGTCCTTCAGGCGCAAAATCTTCTCCAAATTCAGATTGAAGCGAGCGTTCCGGATATCCTCCAGAGACAACTACTTTGATAAAGGCAAGTTCATCAGGCATAAGCTTGGGTTTGGGGAGATCATAGTAGTAGTCGTAAGCATCGGTACTCAATTCATTCTTGCCAACCACAATTTGATCTCTGGAACCATTGGCACAAGTGAGCTCCAGGCCTACCTGCCAGTCGGAAGCCACAGGCTCAATTGAAGGTGCATTGAAGTAAGGATAGAAGTTGATCTGCGGATTCATACTCTCTGCGCCATTGAACTTGATCAGGAACGATTCGTAAGGATGGATCACATCTACCTGTTCGTAGAGATTGTTTCTGTAAACATATACTGCAGGAGAGATCAATTCCTGAGCTGTCATTTCTGCCATCCTGAACATGGTAGAATTGACTACAAACCGCAGATCCTTCACATAGTAATCCACTAAGTGAGGATTGGGGATGAAGTTCCAACCATTAACCAGGTTGATACTCACTTCATCACGTTGCACAGAACTCTGGGTGCTATAGAACACTATATCCGGATTAGTGACCCAGTAAGCTCCAGAATATAGATAGTCTGTAGTTTCCACCAATGAACCAGAGTCAATCGTATAGCCTTGAGCATCCTGTCCGAAGACATCATTAATGGATAGAACTGCCTGAGGCCAGGGATTTGTTCTCATCTTCCAGCCTGCATCGTTTTGAACGAAACTCATCTGCGGCACAACTGCAAAGGTATAGGGGCTCTCGAAGCGCGTAACAACGCCGTCGATGGCAGTAACCAGAACCACAAGCTTGCAATTAGCCAAGTCCAATTGCGCTGGGAAATTGTAGTTTAAGTTGGTATTGGTTGAGCTCAGATGTTCAGCGATAGCCAGGCTGTCTGCATCACCATATATCCAGACATTGACTTCATCAATCAGGAAAGGATAAGTATAATTCCAAGAGAAGTTATTAGCTGTGTTTCCCTGATAAACCCTGTTTGGTATGGAACTAAAAGAAACCTTGGGCTGCAGATTACCCCAGAAGAGGTTCATAGTGCGCACATTACTATTGGTAACAGAGAAGCTATAGGGGCCGGAACTGAGGTCATGCCAGGAGCCATTACCTGTATCCTGCAGATACAGCTTTTCTTCTCTGCCAAAGGTATCCGAGGCCTCTATATACAAGCTTTGACCCGTGATGTCGCTGCGAACCCGCATTACCCAGGAATTGAGCTCATTATCGAGCTCAAAATCACCTTTGATCTCCCGGTTTAGCTGAGTACCTGAATTGCCCCAGTATTGTTCCCAGAAGGCGTTCCAGACCCAGCCTGAACCTGAGGGATTAGCTTTAGTAGTATCCCAATAAACGTCCTGACCATCGGAGGCATAGACGTTTGTCCCAAAAGTCACATCGTTAGTGGCTGTACCACTGGCATTTCTAATGGTGATGGTATGGAGCGGTGAAGGACTAGCTTCAATGGGGACATTGTGGATGTATTCTGTGTTGCCAGTGTTTGTGCTGCTGATCTTATAGGTATAGATCTCACCATTCAGAGCGGTGTTATCCCACCATTCGTAGCTGGAGAAAGAAGGTCCCAGGATTGGGTTGCTAAGCCAGGAATCAAGCAACTCCCAGCCTCCTGAGCCACGACGGTAGATTTTGTAACCCTGATTTGTACTCTGTCCGCTAGCTGTCCAATACAGTCGAACCGAATCATCCATGCCATAGGCGGCAAATCCATTGATGTTACTGGGTGCCAGAGTGGTGTTTACTTCGTTGGTAAGATCTGAGTAGTTACCATTCTTGTCTTTGGCCCGTAGCTTGAAGTAGTAGGTACTTTGGTTTGAAAGCCCGGGAACAGTGATAGAAGTGGTGTGGGGAGAAGCAAGAAGTTGGTTACTGCCTCGATCGTAGATTGTGAAATTGCTTTCACCAATAGGTTCTGTGGCATAGAGCACTTCGTAGCTCTCGAAGTCATAGTCGTCACTCCGCGTCCAGCTCAATGTAACACTATTAAGTAGGGCATTCGTCAGCACTAGATCTGTGGGATTCAAGGGAGTAGCTTGATCATCCATAGCAAACATTTCGTCCATAAGATCGTTCAGGTCGCTCACCCATCTCCAATAGTATTGGATAAAAGTATCATGCGTCCTGGTATAATCCCATTGTCCGGTAGATTCATCCCAGCCGTAGAACCATTTGTAGTTGTTTTCGGTTTCCTCATACTGATTGGGAAGTTCATCCATCTCTATATGGAAGAAGGGATCATAGGTATCATAATCTGTCCAACCTGAAAGAGTGTAAAGCATCTGCTGATTCTGAGCATAGGCCGGAAGAGTGATCTGGTTGTTTACCGGGTATTCATTTATGCCATCGGAGAATAGGAAAGGATAGGTTTCGTAGAATACCGAGTAATAATCTGTATGATACACATCCCTGTGGATACCAAAGGTATTGGCGGGGATCATGATATGCTCACCCTTCATGATCAGGTCACTTTTAAAGCGGGACAGATCCCGAATGGGCAGATTTGGGCAGTACTTCTGGTTTCCAGCAGAGATCTGGGTATTTGCCATACCAACGTGACGATTCCAATCGTAGGAGTGGATTTGAGGAGAGAATTCTCTAACCTCAAAACTACTTCGGATATCATCCGCAAAAGCTTGGTATGCTTTATTAAACGGATGAGCAGCTACCCGTGTGGGATCGCTGAGAGATTTGGCATTTGTGAAGGGAGGAACGTTTGTCCATCTCACTTCTCTGCCTGCCCCGGCAAACAGCACATATTTGGCATCCCAGAGTTTATAAGCTTCAAGTCCCAGAGGAACGGTAGAAAAGTCGTCACAGGGATGCGGCAAGGTCACGATCACAGGCCTGGTAGCAGCCGGATTCATGATATACAAGCCCCAGCCTTTGGCAAAGCTGCCCACTACATCATCGTAGGTATCAGCAGTTCCATTATTATCACTGTACTGCATAGCCAGGTTTTCACGGAGCAGGTAGTAGGTGCGGTTGGTATCGGTATCATTGAACTGAACTATCTGGTAGGGAATCCCACCTGCTGCAATGGCTATCTCTGCATCTTCATACAGACCAGCAACAAAGTATCCAACAATGCTATCCCAACTATTCAGTTGAGCCGTTGTGGGGGTGGAATAATCTCCAAAACCATTGGTTTGACGGTCAAACGGTGCATAGAGGTTATAGTTTGCCGAGGCAATACCCTCTGATACATGCGATAACCAGTCGTCATACTCTGAATTTGGTTCAGTGCCATACACAAAACCAGAAAGCGAGCCCGTTTCCACTATAATGGAAGTCAGCTGTAAACACAAGATGCCCACGACTATAGCTAGCAGTAGTCTTTTCATCCTATTCTCCTTGATATCATTACTTTATCTCTGTGTAGCATTAGCATATCAAGGCAGAAAATAGTCAAGCAGCATTTTTGATAAGTGTGCATCCTGTTGATCCCGTAGATCCAGTCATCTGCGTTCTATTCATTGATACATTTTCTTCAGGATTGATCGTTGTTTATGCTAGTCATGACACTATACATTGTGTGAATGTTGTTATGTTGATTATAGTTTTCGCCTGGATCAATAGCATGTTCTGTTGGGTTGTGTTCTCCATCAGATAACAGCACCATCCCTCTCTTCCTTTCTGTCGGAGCACCGAACCTAGGGTAACCGTACTTAAAAGGGACGAGTAGATCTGTGTTACCTCCAGCAACTGGCAAGACTACACGGCTGATATAATCGTTTTGATTTGATGCCGTTATTGGATAAAGACATACTCCATTATATGGTGATGTACAGGCATTTGTATATCCACCGACCCAGTCATATGGGTACTCACCATGATCTCCTTCATTGAAAAGAAAAATGTTTAATCTGTCACCAGGTAGCATAGCACTTATAAAGCTTCTTGCTAGCTGTCGAAGGTCCGCACATTCCCCTTCCATACTTTCAGAAACATCAAGGGCTAAAACTACATCTATTCCATCATCATAGACAGTGAAACCAGATCCATTAAGTCCATCAAAGCCATCGTGGACATTTGCTCCAGAATAGGCAAAATGCAGCACTCCGTTGTTGCCGATATCAACCAGGATGTCGTAGTCTCCTACAGTAGAAGTGGTCATTACCGGAGTGCTGGAACACCATACTCCATCGGGATCTGAAGTACCGGAAACCTGATAGAGGGCATTCAAAGAAGAAACCATCATTCCATCAGTATAATCCTGATCCTCAACAACGTAAACAGTAAGAGGTGTATTCTGAGGGCAGTTTGTGACCTTTACATAAACCGGATCGCCGATCCGAAACATATTCTTGTCCCGGCCATCTGGTGGATTGGATACCCCGGCACTGATTGTCTGGGGTGTGAAATAGAGACCTCTGTCCGAATAGGCTTTGTCGATTACTAACTGGTTCGATGGAGTTGAATTTCTCATGAGGATATTGTAGAAATACCTAGGCTTGTATCTTAGTGAATTTAGGCGGGATTGTGCAACTAATCCTACAGCACGCATCAAGTCACGATCAAATGTAGATGCTACAAGACTGTTTCTAATCGCCCACCAGGCCGAAGCAATCGGTTCCCTGCAGCCATAGTATGAATAGAAGTCTTCGTTAAGGGTTGTATTGGGAGGAGTGTAACCAGTATTATTGTGAACAGATGCGACAGTCAATAAGTCTGACAGTTCTATTGTTTGTGTCGGAAACCAGGAAGTTGCATCGCTACGATATGCACAAGGGTAATAGAATGAGAATGCCTCGTCCATTCCACCGTAGAGCATCTCGTTATGCACATTAGGTGGGGAAGGATTAAAGAAGTCCGAGTTAAACTGTTGATACACCAAAGCATGTATCATTTCGTGACATATGGTAGAGCTGTACATCCCCGATTCATGGTTAATTCTAATCAGTGAATCTTGAGGATAATACTTACCTTGTTCTGGCATTGTGCACCCTGTTGCAATGTCTAGTGGAAAAAAGAGAGGAGAAGAGATAACATTATCGCTTAGCCATTTAAGGTACTTAATGGAGTGATAGTATTGATTGCTAGGGTTGCCAACATAATTGTAATAATCAAACATTATTGTCGGGTTAAGGGGGGCAGATGGATACTGAATGAATTGGGGTGCTGGATTGCAGCTTCCATCAAAAAATGTAACAAGATTTGATTTAAGATGAGCCCTAATATTTGTTACTTGGCTACCTTGAAAAAACGCATTTCCTAAGATGTCTGTATCAACGAAGTTAGTGTCATTACCATCACAATTAGCATATACTCTGGTACCAAAAAAATCTGCACTAGTCGCCTGTAGGTTACCATTGTTGTCTGAATCTAGTAATGCAGTCCCTGCAACATTGACAGTAATATCATGTATAACAGACAGTTCGTTTACATATATTTCTCCTGAAATAGAATCTATTACTAGTTCTCTGGTAGAGCCTCCGACCCAGCATAAGCGATACTCTGGACTCTTTTCGAACTGGTACTTATAGATGTTGCAGTAACTGAGCCTAAACCTT
>JAEZUG010000027.1 GCA_023421135.1 Candidatus Cloacimonadota bacterium
GGTTGTAACTCCCATGGATTCCTGCCTTCGCAGGAATGACATAAGGTAAACCTTGGGGAAAAATGGGTGTACTTTGACTGATTTACGCGGCATTATCTGGAAAAGGTTATTATTCAATGGTCTTTAAACAATGTTGAGCATAGAAACATGCTTACTCTATGTGTGTCAAGAGATTTCTCTCCGGAGGCAGGAATTGGGAAGTGGTGGCGTGGGGACGTGGGGACGTGGTGACGTGGTAACGTGGGGACGTGGTGGCGTGGGGACGTGAGGACGTGAGGAAAAGAATCCACAGAAAAGGTCCACTAAATGGCGGGAAAAGTCCCTTATAGGATAGGTAGAGGGACATGAATTCAGAGCTGAGGCTCTGCCTGGGTTAGCTCAGGATATTGTGTGGTAACGATATAGCTTTCTGCACCAGAGTTTAATAAGCCGCCAGAATCGCCGTTGTAAGCTGCCGGATAAATCTCTTGACAGTGGTTCTGATTCCGGGTAAAATGTAACTTAATGGACAATATGCCCCTGAGGCAAGGCAGGAGCAGAATAGAGTGAACAATCAACCATCCTTTGGGAGGATATATGTTTATCGAAAAGCGTCTTCGCGCAGTCCTGTTTTTGTGTTTTTTAATGCTGCCAATCCTGTTGGCCGCCCAATCGGCTTTGATGATCAATCCCAACCCTGTGGTTTTCCCCGATGTTGAAGTTGGGGGGATGACAACCAGCTCGGTCTATGTCTCCAAAGCCGATCCTTACAATCCCGCCCCGGTCGGGATCCAAAGCATCTCCATCGTACCGGAGATCTTTAGCTACAACTTCTCTCCAACTTTGCCCTATTATCTGGGGGATGGGGAGACCGCAGAGATCATTCTCAATTGCAATCCTTTCACAGAAGGCACGGTAAATGGACATCTGGTGATCACTGATAACCTGTATAATGTTACCGATATCCCCCTTTCGGCTCTGGTTTACACTCCCACTCCACCTCCTCCAAACTTATTGATCGATCCCACAATCTGGGATTTTGGCAATGTGGCAGTGGGGGATTCTCTGGTGAAGGAATTCACCGTCACTCTGGAAGCCGGAGCAGCCTTTGACGCCAATTCGGTTCATTCCATCAGCACAATGGGCAGCGCCTTCTATGCCTATTCCTATTATGCTATGCCCTATCCCCTGGGAGATGGACGCAGCATGACAGTTCGTTGTGTGTTCAGAGCTGTGGCAATCGGAACCTTCACCGGTGAACTTCTGATTGAGGATAGCACCGGCGAATTTTATGACCTTGATTTGCAGGGTACCGGTGTGGCTGCGCCAGCAGGTCCGCAAATCTCGGTTGATCCCTCCATAATTAACCTCAGCCTGGCAGAGCAGAATTCCAACATTTCTCAGCTCAAGATCAACAACCTGGGCAGCCTGGGCTTCAACTACGTGATAGAGACAGATTCTCTGCCACCCTGGATAATTGTGGGTGAAAGCTATGATATCGAAGGCAAAAACATCACTGCCCCGCTCAGTCCGGGAGATTCCACCTATGTAAACCTCCGGGTCACGACCACCGGCCTGGCTCCCGGAGAAGCATATCACGACCAGATCAGGGTGCGGGCAACCAATGCGGATGGCACCTCCTATGGCACTTGCGACGTTTATCTGGAAGTGACATACCGTCCTGTTATGGCTCAGTTCTCCGCCACTCCCACGACCCCTCATCTGGGTGATGAGGTGCAATTTACAGATATGTCTTACACAGATCCGCTCAGCAGCACGGCTGTGGTGAGCTGGAGCTGGGATCTGGATGGAGACGGCACTCCGGACAGCAACATCCAAAACCCGCTCTATACATACACGGAGCCCGGGCTTTACAACGTGGGACTGATGGTATCAAACTCCTCCGGAGCTACTCACGAAGAGTATAAGACGGACTATATCCATGTGACCAATAATCCCCCCGTGATTACTACAGCGATCGACAGCCTGAGTATTGCTGAGGATGGCTACTATCAGGCCTGGTTCTGGGATTTCTTTGCCGAACCGGAGGGAGACAACGTGACCTTCACTGCCTATGGTGAAGCTTATCTGCAGATAGCTATCCTGGATGATAACGTGTTTCAGGTGATCCCGGTGGGAAATTGGTTTGGAACCGAGACGCTGACGCTGGTGGCGACGGATCAGTGGGGCGCGAGCTCCACTCATCAAATCACGGTCTATGTTACTGCCGTGAACGATCCCCCTGCTTCCAAACTGCCGGATGTTTTATATTTTGTGAAGAACTCGACCTTCAATGTGGATTTTGGCACCTATATCTATGATATCGATAACCCGGTGGGGGAGCTTTCTCTGAATATGATCCAGCTAGCTCCGACTCAGCCCAATATCATGGTTTCTTATGCAGCGGGAATCCCTGGGAACCTGCTGGCAAGCTACACAGCAACGCCCGGTTGGTGGGGCGGCCCTGCTACCTACAGGGTTTCCATCAATGACCATATGGGCAGGGCAGTAACGGTCGATACTCTGCAGATCGTGGTCTTGGAACGCTTCACTGTCCGGTTTGGTCCGGAGCCTCTTTCCTACAATCTGGCGGGAGAGATCATTCCCTTTGTGGATCTGACCCTGGGTAATCCGGATTGGTGGGAATGGGATTTTGATAACGACGGGGTAGTCGATAGCGAAGAACAGAATCCAGAGTGGTTCTACACTTATGCCGGCCTCTACAGTGTGAAGCTGACCCTGGGCAATACCGAGGCGGGAGAGACGGCTTTTCTTTTGGTACAGGATATGTTCAATATGATTGGCACAGCCGTGCCGCCCGACGCTCCTGCCCCGCCGGTGATGGATCCTCCTGGCTCCCCTTATAATATCCAGGGAGATCTGATCTTCCCGGATGGCGGAGAGATCACGATATTGCCGGATGTGACGCTCAATTTCCTCACAGAGGCTCCTTTGGAGCTGGATGGTGAGCTCAATGCCAATGGTGGCACCTTCCAGCCGGGAAGTGGGATGAATAACTGGGGTGGACTGCGCTTTGGCCCCGGCTCCGGAGGAAGCTTGCAGAATTGCCGCTTCCTGAATTCCAACCGCCCGCTTACTATAGACGGTGGCAACCCCAGCCTGGAGAATCTGGAATTTACCCCTGCCGATACTCTGGAGCTGATCGATGGAGAAGGCTTGGTGATCGAAGGCGGTTCTCCGCAGATCACCGGAACTCTGATCCGCAACTATCGCACGGGTGTGAGATTAACCGGGGATGGGGGGCGCAACACTCCCACGCTCACCAATATCCGGGTGCGCAACAGCTCCGAATCCAGCCGTCCCGAGGGTGATATCACCGGTATCCTGATCGAAGGGGATTGTGATGCTATCCTCAGCGATGTGATCGTAAGTGACTATAATATCGGCCTCAAGATAGAGAATGAGGAGCGCAGCGTGAGCACTCCCACGCTCACCAATATCCGGGTGCGCAGCAGCTCGGAAACTTCCCGCGGGCTTCCTGTGGGCATCCTGGTGAGCGGAGAGGTGGCAGCCCAGCTTGAGGATGTGGAGATCATTGGAGCTTCATCCGGGCTGGTTTATCAGGGAAATGGAAATGCGACCCGCACCACTCCCACGCTCACCAATATCCGGGTGCGCAGCAGCTCGGAGACTTCCCACAGCTTTGATAGCGGCATTGAGATCTCGGATCAGGCGGCGATTATATTGAACAACGTGCAAGTGGATAACTATACTGAAGGCATCTCCATCACAACCGGGGATAGCCGGGCGGTCAGCACTCCCACTCTCACCAATATCCGGGTGCGCAATAGCTCGGAAACCAACCGCACTGTCAGCACAGGTCTGGCTCTAAGTGGTAATGTGATAGCCCGGGTGACCGATCTGGAGACCGATAATTGCACTCTGGGCTTCAGCTATCTGCAATCCGGGGATCCGTCCCGCGTAACTGCCACTCCCACGCTCACCAATATCCGGGTGCGCAACAGCTCGGAAAGCAGCCGGAATGAGCGTCTGGGCATCCTGCTGGATTATCCCGGGCGTCTGGTGCTGGATGACGTTGAGATAGAGGATTGCACCGGAGCTTTGAACGTGGTAAATTCCCAGCGGGCGCTCAGCACACCCACGCTCACCAATATCCGGGTGAGAAACAGCTCGGAGACTCAGCGCTTCCCGAACTATGGCATCATGCTCGGGAGCGGAGTGACGGGCTCTCTTTCAGATTGCACGGTTGAATCTTCTCTCCAGGGCTTGGTGATTGCTCCCGGAAACCTCACTGAGATCGGGCCGAATTTCTTTAAGAACTGTGGGGTAGGCATCGTTGCCTCCTATCCCTCCGGACCTCGCAGCCTGAAAGCTCAGACCTTCAAGCTGGAGCCGGACTTTCCTCAGATGCATCCCGGGTGGATGTTCTCTGCCTTTGATATCCAGGATTCACCCAGCCTGAAGCTGCAACAAAACACCATGTTTGGTTATTATAGCCTGGTGATGGCCGGGAATTCCGGCATCAACTTCAATAGCAATATCGCCTGGGGACAAACAGGCATAGCAATGCCTTTCCAGATGGTGGGAAGCACCGTGCAGGCCAGTTTCAACAACGTCCGCAGAAGCCAGGATCCGCTGCCCGGAGTGGGGAACATCAATACCGATCCCTTCTTTGTGAATGCAGCTCTGGATAACTTAACGCTCAGTTCTCAAAGTCCCTGCATAGATGCGGGAGATCCCGCTCTGCCTCACGATGCGGATGGTTCCCGGGTGGATATCGGAGCTCACTGCTATCTCCACAAAGCAGACTTTGAGGTGGATCAGATCTTTGTGCAGACGGGATCGACTGTGCACTTTAACAATCTCTCTCTGGGGCACAGTGTGCCACAGCTCTCACAAAGCTATTGGGATCTGGGCAATAACGGCTCGGTCGAGGCTCAGAGCTTTGATTGGCAGCACACCTTCACTCAGCCGGGGATATATGACCTGCGTCTGAGGATGGAGACCGGACTTCTGGTGGATGAGATTGTGATTCCCGGGGCTGTGGTGGTTCAGAATGAACTTCTGCAACCGCCTGTCCTGCACACTGTGAACCGGATGGGCAGCGATATTCATCTGGCTTGGAATCCTGTGCTGCTTACAGTGGATGAAGAACCTGTGGCGGTGGATTATTACCTGATCTACAGCAGTATGGATCCGGAGACAGGCTTCCGTTATCTGGGCTTTGTTTCCTCTCCCACCCTGGAATATACCCATGTGGGCGGAGCTTATGACGACCGGCGCTTCTATCTGATGATCGGCTACAAAGGCAGCCGGGCGCAATTGGAAGATTATATCCGGGCTCATCGTGAGCTTGATCCGGTGGAGCCCTCCGGCGGGCTTCGGGGTAGAAGATAAGATACCCGCAGATACCCGGCCGGGTCAAAAGTATTCTGGCAAGCTTGCCCAAGGGCTCTCTCCCTCACCGGAGAGAGCTCTGCGGGGCGGTTCTGTTTCTGGATATCAATGGCTTCACCTCCATCACAGAAGTAGCAGCCCGGCGAGGCAGGTATGGCGTGGAGATGGTCACCGAGATCATCAACCGCCATTACGAAGGCGTCAATCGTCTGATCCGTCCCTGGGGAGGGGAGATCTATAAGTTTGGCGGGGATTCCTGCCTGGTGGTCTTTCCCGAGCCGGATGAGATGGCACTGCAGAAGATCCGCGAGCTTCCCAGCCAGATCTCAAGACATGTGCAGAAGCTGGATAGATTCTTTTGCCGCAAGTATGGGTTAAATTTCGCTCTGCATGGCAGCCTTACCTATGGCAGGCTCAATCTCAGCCTCGTGGGCGATCCGGATTGCCATCTGGACTACTTTCTGGATGGTGAGGCGGTATTGCGGGCTTATCAATTGGCAGATGGTGCCTCTAGTGTGGTCTGTGATCCCGCAGCCTGCCAGCATCTTGCTTCACCAGAGAGCCCGGAGCTCAGACGTCCGCACTATCCCTCTCAGCTCTTTATCGCTCCGAAGGTGCGGCAAAAGCTCTCTGAAGGTGAGATCAAGGCAGAGCTGCGTAATGCTGCAGTGGTTTTCATTCATCTGGAACCCGAGACCGCAGATAACTTTGCCCTGGAGCAGTATGGCGAGCTCTTTTGCAAGATTCAGCGTTGTCTATCGCTATGATGGTCTGATCAATAAGATCGACTACACCGAAAAGGGCTATCTGATGCTGTGCGTCTTTGGCATTCCCTATCTGCATGGAGACGATGTGGAGCGGGCTTTTATCGCTGCCACCAGGATCACTCAGATCAAACCCGCCGGGATCAGCCTGAAGCTGGGCATCAACTATAGCAATATCTATGTGGGCAGGATTGGTGCCACGGGACGCTGGGAATATGGCATCATCGGCAATGCGGTCAATATCGCTGCCCGGCTGATGTCCCACGCCGGCAGTGGTGAGATCTGCATCTCAGATGAGATTGTGCAGCGCATCTCCTTCCGCTTTGAGACCCAGTTCCTGCAGGAAACCCGGGTGAAAGGCATCAAGGAGCCCATCGGCATTCATAAACTGGTGCGGGAATTGCCTCAGGAATGGAACCACTATCAGAAAATGCACAAAGACCGTCCGCTTTGCCTGGAGGGGGCTGATCTGCAGGAAGCTCTGGAGAGTCTGGCTGCCGGCCGGGAGAGCCTGGTGCGCATCAGCGGGTTGCAGGGCAGCGGCAAAAGCTATGCTGTGTGGTTGATCTGCAGCCGTTTGGACGAGCTGGGCAAGCCCTATGAGATCATCAGCACAGATTCCTACAATCAGAGCCTGCGCCTGGAGATCTTCTACCGTTCGGTGCGTCTGGGGCTGGGACTGGTGAACCTCAGAGAGCAATTTGGCGAGCTGTGTGCCTTCCTTGCCGAGCACGGAATTGCCCACGATCCTGCCATCCTCAGGAGGCAGCTCTTTGAGACCGGTGCAGGAGCCTCAACGCAGGAGACGGAGCTGGTTCAAAGCTGCATCTTTGACCTGCTCGCTATCCTGTATCCTGCCCAGAAAGCTTTGGTGATCGATCCGCTCGATCTCTTTGATCCCCAATCCCGGGATCTTCTGTTCAAGCTTGCCCGGCGGAATCTTGCCGAAGGTGGCATCGTGGTGCTCAGTTCCACTGAGCCCGAGCTTTGGAACCCAGGAGACTATTTCCGGCAGTGTGATGTGAGCCTCAAAGCGCTCAATAATGCTCAGTGCCTGCAGATGATCCACTCTGGCCTGGCTCTGATCAGCCGGGAAGCCTCGCGGGAGCTCTGCCGCATCTCGGGTGGGAATCCCGGCTTCCTGACAGAATTGATCGGGCAGATTGGCAGGCATCACGGCTCCAGCGATCTCATCACTCTGGGGGATATCCACAATCTGCAAAACAGCGGCCTGATCCCGGATAGGATCGAGAATCTGCTGCTCTGCGGCTTTGATGCTCTGTCCCAGGAGCTCAAGAGCTTTCTCCGCAATGCCAGCATCTTCCCGGGCTCTTTCAGTCTGGAGGATCTGCAGCGCTCCACAGAGATCAACCCCAAGCTCCTGGAGAAGCTTTTGACCCAGGTTCTGAAAGCCGGCTGGCTGCTGCTGGCGGATCTGCTGCCGCAGCCGGTTTACCGCTTTTCAAATAGCCTCCTGCGGGAAAGCATCTACCAAAACATCCTGCTTTCCGAGAAGAAAAACCTGCATCTGCGCATGGCCAGATACCTGCAGGAACACTCTGCCGCAGACGATCCTGAGAGCCTGGAACTGACTGCTTATCACTATATTGGCACCCGGGAGGATTCTGCCATCTGCCTCTGGGCAAAGCGTTTGGCCTTGTTTTACGAAGCTCGCGGAGCACTCGAGCTTAGCAGGAAGAATTGGGATTTGCTCTCTGAGCACAGCTCCGATAAAACAGAGAAACTGGAAGCCAAGCTCTCGGCGCTGGAGATCAGCCTGAAGCTGGCAGAAAACGACTCTGCTCTGGAGGACCTGGAGAATCTGCAAGCTCTGGAGCAGCAACCCGGTCTGCTGCGAGACCGCTATTTCTGCCTTTGGGCGATGTATCTGAACAACTCTTCCCGCTTTCCGGAGCTGCGCAGTTTCACAGAAGCCAGGCTCCCTCTGGTGCAGGATCCACTGCTGGCCTTCCGCCTGAGAGTGCAGTATCTGGAAATGCTGGCATCCCAAGGTGAGCCGGAGCTCTTTCTGGAGCATGCCCTGCCGCTCTACAAGGCTTTGGATGAACACAGGGAAGCCGCAGAGCTCAGCACCCTGTGCGGAGTGATTGGGCAGTTCTATATGAACCAGGGTTATTACAAAAAGGCATATCAGTTCTATCACCGCAAAGCCAGGCTGGCAGAGCGCCTGCGCGATCCCATCGGTAGAAGAATAGCCAGCTCCGGGATGGGCAACGCTCTCTTCCGCCAGGGTAAAAAAGCCGAAGCTCTGGACTTGCACCAACAATCCCTGGAGATCAGTGAAAAGAGCGGAGACCGCAATGGCTACTCCAAGGCGTTGCTCAATATCGGTGCCTTCCACCGCAATCAGGGGAACTATGCCGAGGCTTTGAGCCACTATGAAAAGAGCCTCCTGATCGCCCGGCACATGGGCAACCTGATGCAGGAATCCATCATCATCTACGATATTGGAGAGCTATACAGCTATCAGGAAAAACACCTTGAAGCTCTGCAGATGTTTCAGGAATCCCTCTCTATTGCAGAGCGGATTGGCGACGAGAGCGGGAAGTCCTTTTGTTTTGACGCCATTGGCGATAACTACTTCAAACGCGGCCTGATCGCCGAGGCCAAAGCCACTTACGAGGCCAATCTGGAGCTGCAACTGCGGATCAACGACCGCGAAGGCATCGCTCATACCTATGGCAATCTGGGTAATATCGCCAAGACGGATTCCAATTGGGAAGCAGCCCGCTCTTTCTATCGAAAACAGCTCGAGATTCTTTCAGCAGTGGGAGATCTGGATGGCTCCGGCCGAGCCTGGTTCAATCTTGCCATGATCGATCTGGAAACAGAGGATCCCGCCTCTGCACGTCCCAAGCTGCAAACAGCTTTGGAGCTCTTCAACAGTTGCAGTGCAGACTATTATATCAAGCTCACCCAGGAACAGCTCGGAGCCCTGGATCAGCAAAATCTCTAAATCCGGGTATCTCTTTCTCATCGACACAACAGCATGTTTGCGAAGCGCTTGACACAGATTACTCTCTCGAATATCTTGTCTTCAGTTGTGGCTTGTTCTGCCAGTCTGGTGGATTGAACCGCTGCCCAAAATAGTCCAAACAGGGAGTTACCAATGATGATAAAGATATACATCCGCGAGAGAGACGAAGCCAAACTGATGCAAATGCTGGAAGAAGAAGGCGAAGAATGGGCTTGCTATTGGAAGGGCGAGAACGCAGCCAAGTATCGGGAAGCCCTGGCAAAATCCATCACCTACGTAGCTTATGAGGGCGAAGAGATCTGTGGATTCTCCCGCTCGCTGGACGATTACGGCTTCTATATCTACGTCTGTGATCTCCTGGTGCGTTCCAGCTACAGAGGAAAAGGCCTGGGACACGAGCTCATGGAATGCCTGCCGGGCAAGTTCCCCGGACAGACCGTCTATGTGATGAGCGACGTTGATGAATACTATATCGGTCTCGGATACCCCAAGGAAGGCTCTGTCTTCTTAGTGAAGAGTAACAAGTAACTTGTCAGTGAACAGAGTGGAAGCGACATCTTGTCGCTTTTGGAGAGTGACCAGTAACGAGTGACGAGTGACAAGAGCTGCGCTGCTGCCGCGACCCGGGCAAGCTACCGAATAGAACGCAGATGACACAGATGATTATGATAGAACGCAGATGACAGGATCAACTGGATCAACAGGATTTTCTCCCACGAATGGACACAAATGAAAGATCACAAATGAACACGAATCTGTTTAATCCGTATAATCCGTAATGAAGCCAATCCTTCTAATCCTCAAATCCTGAAATCCTCGTGAAAATAACCTTTAGTCTCCCAGCATCACACCCACGATCTAATCACTAATCCCTAGTCCCTAATCCCTAATCACTACTTCGACAGCACCATTCTCTGGCTGAAGCTCCTCTCCCCTGCCTTCAGGATCAGGATATAGCTTCCGCTGGCACTGGCTCTGCCCACTTCATCGCGTCCATCCCAAAGCAGCTTATGGCTCCCGCGGGGCTGCTGTCCGGAGAAAAGATTTCTCACCAGTTGTCCACGCAGGTTATAGATCTTCAGCTCGGTGAACCCAGCGCCTTCCAGCTCGTAACTGATGGTGGTTTCGGGATTGAAGGGATTGGGATAGACACGGCTGATACCTGTAGTAAGTGAGGCTGGAGGCGTGGGATTGAGGTTGATAGCCTGCAGTTCCACCTGCACGGGGCCAAAGAGCGCGCTGGAGCCATCCAGATCCAGGTTTTGCAGCCAGTAGTAATAGATTCCCGGTTCGCGGGCCTCGCTATCTACAAAGCTGTAGGCTTGAGCCTGGGAGCTGTTTGTAGCAGCGATGAAGGTGTCGAGCTGCCGGGCAGAAGAGAGCTCCGGGGTTTGTGAGCGATAGATGCGGTAGCCCAGAACGTTGGTCTCGGTCTGAGTGATCCACTGCAGGCGGATCTGGTTTCCCATCACCACGTTGCCATTGAAGGACGACATGGTAACCGGCAAGGTGGCGGCAGAAGCTTCCAGCTTGATATAACGGATTTCGTGGAAGGCGGTTTGACCTCCTGTGGCTGAGGCGATGCCCAGATAAGCCCAGTAGTCGGAGAGGGGAGAAGCGTCTGGATTGAGGGGGTTATTGGTGTTTAGAACATGGGTGTTTTCAAAGGTGGAGCCATTCCGGTGGTAACTGAAGGTGAGAATTCCATTGGAAGCTTCCAGGCGGGCGCGTACCCAGCCTTCATTGTAGTAGAATTCGGTATCGGCGGCCAAAGAAATGCCCAGGCCGGAGTGATCCCAGTTATCGAGCTCCACCCAGTGCACATATTCGGTGGAGACCTCCTCGTTATCGTAGTGGTCAAATTCAAAAGCATAGCCACGGAAGCCGGGGTGGTAGCCCAGGGTTCCATTGGTGGGTACTGAGGGTTTACCGCCCCGGGGAGCGCCCTGATATTGACCGTAACCGCCTTCTACTTTGGCGGGATCGAAGACTCCGGCGGTTTCAACTGTGGCAGCATCGGCAAAGACTAAGGTGAGGCCATCGGCCCCGATATTGGTCTCGATTCCGTCGTGAGTTTTCCCCACCCGGATATCCAGATCCAGGCTCCAGGTGCCTTTCATCCTGAATTTCTGTTCTGTATAATAGGCCCAGGCACGGTTCCAGGTGGTATTCTCCGTGAGACGCAGGTAATTGTAGCTGTTCTCAGTTTTAAAGAAATCGGCATTGGTTTTTGGGGTGCCGGGATCGGTGTGCCCGGTGCCGATGGTTCCGGCGATATGCCAGCCCGCAGGGGGTGTGCTGGTGTTAAAAGTCTCGGTGAAGACTGTAATAGCATTAAGTGCAGCCCAAGCAAGCAGGCTCATATATATCAGTAGTAGTTTCCTCATTTCACACATCCTTGTGTATTTCGCGTCATTATTAGCTCCTTCGTTGGATAAGATAAGCCACCTGTTGTGTATTTGCAAATGGTTCTCAATAAGATGATGGGGCAGATGTGGTTATTCAGAGAGGAGAGTGTCTTGTTTATAAAAAAAGAGCTTCGCAACTGCCTGGATCTCCGAGGCAGCGGCGAAGCTCTAACTATTAACTTATTAACTCTGAAGCTACTCCACTCTCTTCACCCGGTAGAAAGCGCGGTCGGTAGCCTCGGTGCTCCAATAGGTGCGGGATCCCACTCTGGAGAAGCCTTCGGTGCCGGATACTAAAGTCCAGGGTCCTTCCGGTGAGCTGGCTTCAAAGACTTGGAAGAGCTCATCAGCAGAAGCGCTGTCCCAGCTTATCTCCACGTTGGTGCCGGATTGGCTGATCGCCACATTTTGCGGAATGGCGATAGCACTGCCACCGGTGATCCGGAAGTCATCGATAGCCACAGGACTTGCGAGTGAGTTGCAATTATAGACGAATGCCAGGCGGGCATTGGCGCCATAGTATGCTCCCAAGTCTATGGAGATTTCGGAAGTGTATTGATTGGACTCGGCAGGGCTGTCAAAGCTCTGCAGAACTTGCCAGCCGGAGTTGGTCTTGATCAAGATATGCAGCTCATTGGGGTTATCCACAGTGCAGAGATAGTTCATCCAGAAATGCAGCTCTGAAGACGCACTGAGATTGAAGAAGGGCGTCACCAGCCAGTAGTACTGCGGCATTTGATCGGGAGTGCACCAGATAGCGCCATCTCCGGCGTGTACATACTGGTTACCCCAGGCATTACCCCAACCTCCGCCCATACCGGGAGAGGGAGCTGAACTAAGGTCGGAACTGACATAGTTGAACCAGCCCTCGGGAGGCAGGAAGCCGCCTTCAAAATCCTGAGTGTAAGGATAACTGCTGATAATGCTTTCTGTGGAGAAGCTCCAGACGTCTCCCACAGTATATTGAGAGCCATTGTAAGCCACTACTCTCCAGTAATATGTCTGGTTTGGCACCATCTCAAAATCAAAGCTGTCGTGCAGTGTTCCATCGTCCTGCACCTTGCAGGTGAAGCTCATATTGCTCACATCCTGCAGGTTGGTGCCCAGATAGAGCACGCTTCTGTCCTGGTTGTGGCTAGCATCAGAAGAATAGTTCCAGGTGAGGCTGGGACTACGGTCGATGGGATATCCCGTGGCATTGTCCCAGGGCATATTGGGATAGGGAGCATAGGGGGGATTGAGGTATTCTGTCACGTTTATCTGCCACTGAAAGTTCCGGCTGCTGCGGCTGTTGTCGTCCACGCTCAGGAAGATTCCAAAGCTCTCTCCGGCCTGGCTGAGCTCGCTCTGGAAGGTGTAGCTATCGGTAGTGGAAACAATCTCGCCATTGAGTCGCCAGGTGTAGTTCAGGCTGTGCCCATCGGGATCGGAGGCGATGATTGAGAAGGCCTGGGAGTTCGTGGCCATCAGGTCGATAGTACTGTTCTCTGGTGTGGGTTCAAAGGGTAGAATCTGCGTGATCTCAATGGGATTATCAATAAAGCCTTCGTAATAGACAACGTTCAGGTCCGACATGGAAGTGCCGCCATCGCTGTTTCTCCAGCCGACGGTCACAAAACCCTCATCACCAGCGGCGGCGAAGCTTTTGTACCAGCCGTAGTAATCGAAAGTGCTATCTGAATAGAGGTATTCTCCGGAGGGAGAATAGAGCAGAACAGAGGGGCGGGAATTGAAGGGAACGGCATAGGCGCCCACGGCTGCCAGATTGCCCCCGGCGGTCTCGCCCACGGCGGCATATTCAGCGCTTCCGGAAGTGTATTGCCAGAGCAAGGTGCCATTGTATGAAGTGAATAGGGTGTAGCCTTCGCCATCGTCTTTTCCGGCGGCAAAGATCTCTCCATCGGAAGTTTGGATGGCAGAGTTCAACACCTGAGTGCCGGAGCCGTCGCCCGTGTAAAGAAGTTCCCAAGTGATCTCCAGGGATTCATTCAGGCGCACCAGAAGACCGTCCGAACCGCGAGCACCGGCCAGGAGATATCCTCCATCAGCACAGTGTTCCAAAGAACGAACTTCATTGGCAACGCCCACTGTGGAGATATACACCGGACTGCCAATTTGGGTGCAATTGGAGTCAAATTGGATGATCTCGATATAAGCGCCAGTACCGGAGCCCCGGTTTCTAAAGACATAAAAAGATCCGGTGGCAGGATTGGTGCAATAGTTCACCGGCAAGTAGGTGAACCGGTTTTGGGATATCACCTGGAAGGTGGTGGGGTTGATGGTGAAAGCAAAAGCTCCGAAGCCATCTCCCTGGCTGGTGCAGCCGATGAAGACATTGCCGTTGTCCAAAAGCCTGGCATAGATGGCGCGGGTTCTGCCACTGAGGATATCTGTGAGGGCATAGAGGTTGCCGGCTATAAGGTTGCCGCTGGCGTCGTGGCGGATCACCAGGGGGTATTCTACATAAGTATCGTTGTAGAGGCTGCTCTGATAGCCCACACTCAGGATGTCTCCATTTGGCAACACGATGGTGCTATTGAGAGCACTTTCCGTGGTGTTCGGGTTATCGGTATAGCTCCAGGCTTCTGAGACAACCAGCTCGGCTGCCAGAGGCAAAAACATGATAAGTATAAGGGCAAGAAACACATATCTAAACATAATCACTCCAGTTTGAGTAGTGCGCAGCACTCTTTCATGACCATGATAGATGTCAATGGATTTTGTTAGAAGTGAGAAGTTAGAAGTGAGGAGGTGGCTTGCGCTGCTTCGCTTTGGTAGAGGCGGTCGCCGTACCGCCTTTCTTAAGTGGTGAAGTGATGAAGTGGTGGAGTGTGCTGCGCTGCCTCGCGTCGTGGACAAGCTTCCGATAGAACACTGATGACGCAGATGATTATGATTAGAAGGATAAACAGAACTTGGTCTGCCAATTCACCCCAAAGCCTCACTTAGTTAATCTTTGGGGACCCCGAAATCTCCGAATTGGCAGAAACAGTGGAAAGGCCTGCGGCCTTTGTGGCAATGAGGATATTGCCACACCAACTGCTATCGCCCGCGGGTACGCAAGCCCTGAAGGGGCGATCATCTAATAGCGATGGGCGGCAGCCCGTCGACCTGGGCAGCTTAGGTTTATCAATAAAACAAATATCCCTCACCCCCCTGTCATGAAAACCAGGGTTTTCATGACAGGGGGGTGAGGGATTAAACCATAAATCTTGTCCATCTGGGGCATGACCCGGGGTTCCGCTCCTCCACCCCACCAAACCGCAAGCGGTTTGGCGAGGACCCCGGTCGCTTCACCCCGGGCTATAGAATATCGCTCCTCCGGAGCTTGCGGGGATTTTATCGGGTGCTCCGGATACTACCTGAATTGCCGTTCCTCCGGAACTCTGGGGAGACTTATCGGATGCTCCGGATACTACCTGAAATGCCGTTCCTACGGAACTCTGGGGAGGGACTGCGCTCCTCCGGAACTCAGCCGGTTGATAAATTCTATAACATCACCAAGTCTTGTCCATAATCGGAAACCCCGGTAGGGGTGAAATTCCATAGCCAGGGGTGTAAACCCCTGGTAAGGGATTAGATAGAGTTCAGAGAAACAATATCAATACCCCCAGCCTTGAAAACAATCGTTTTCAAGGCTGGGGGTATTGATTAGAACTAACAAATCATGCCAACGGTTCTTTTCCGAGGGGCTTACGCACCCTCGCTATGATCTTTCGCCCGCAAGGGGCTTTGTCAACAGGCTACGCTACACCGGAGCTTGCGGGCAGACACGCACCTACAAGTTAATAGTGAAAAGTTAATGGTGAATAGAGATAAGCCGCAGTCTCCCAGCTATACGTTCACCCTCTAATCCCTAGTCCCTAATCCCTAAGCGTAGCCATAACTTAACACAGGATAAGCCTTTCCTTAGCTTTCGCTAAGGGATCGCTAAAGGATCGTTAAAGAAGCACTAATGAAGCGAAGGAGAGAGAAGGCGTGGTGGCGTGGTGGCGTGGTGGCGTGGTGGCGTGGTGGCCACATAATTCTTGACAGATTGCCGCCTCTGGAAAGCATGGTTTGCACATTGACGGCAACTTAAATGTATTAATCCATATTAATAGGCAGCACACCGCTTGCTCAAACCCGTTCGAGTAGATTTCTACACCGATATTATTACTACCTGGAGCACTATTTATGATCAAATCCATGGGACGTCTGAACATAGACGACTATAAGATAATGGATGCCCACGTCGATAAGATTTTTAAGAATCTGGACAAGGGCAAAAACTCACTGGCAACCAAGCAAATTCTCGAGATGGCAAACACAGCAAATTACTTTGTTCGCGAAGAACTGGGCAAACGTCTGGCCACATACCCCGGCAAAGGGGATCCGGATACTATCATGGCAGAGATGCTGGAAGACGTCTTGTATGGCGTTCGGGCCACGGCTCTGTTTTACTTTTATTACAAGCGTCAGGATGCTCCCGAAGTGATCATCAAGACCTTGGAAAAGACCTATAAAACCGTTCCCTGGGAAAGCGAAACCATCTGTTTTGAGATGTGGAAACGCGCTCCTGAGATCATGCGGGAACAGATGTCCTGGTGGGCAGATTCTCCGGATGAGAACAAGCGCGCCATGGCAATGCACGGCATGGAAAACATCGCTGCCCGTAATCCGCAATACATCCTCACCTTTGTCTCCAGGCTGCTGGACGACGAGAGCGAGGAAGTGCAAAAGAAGATCAGCCACATCCTCACTCAGGTGGCGCGGCAAAGGCCTCTGCAGTGCTATACAAACATCCGCAGATGGCTCACCGAAGCCGACGAGAAGAGGGTTCGCACCATTTGGCAGACTATGAAGAAACTGGCCAGTATCTATGGGCAGCGTTCCCAACGCGATAAGAGCCAGGACTTCATCAATTTCACTCAGCGTACCATCGCTGAATGGAAGCAGGATTCCCATCCCAAAGTGCAGCAGATGGGGCACAGGCTGAGCCAGATCATCAATAAGAAATAGTTTATGCCCTCACGGCTGGATAAGATCTATATCATACTGGTGGAGCCGGTCTATGCCGGGAACGTTGGTGCCGTGGCACGGGTGATGAACAATTTTTCGCTTTCCAAGCTCCGCATTGTGGGTGCTGTGCCGGAGAAAAACGACTTTTATCTGGCGGTGCATTCCGAGGATATCCTCACCAATGTGGAGATTTTTGATACTCTGGAAGAGGCTCTGCAGGATCTGGACCGCGTGATCGCCTTCAGCCGCAGAGTGGGGAAGACCAAGCCGATTGATCTGTCGCCCTCCGAGATGGGCAAGTATGTGGCGGAGATCCCGGAGCTTAAGACGGCTCTGGTCTTTGGCCGGGAGACCTATGGGCTCACCGATCCCGAGGCGGATCTCTGTCCGCTGCGTTGTCATATCCCTGCCAATCCGGCGTTTCCTTCTTTCAATCTGGCTCAGGCCGTGGCAATCGCTGCCTGGGAAGTCTATAGCTGTCCCTTGGAGCAGATAGAGCACAAGGCAGATGGGGAAGAGGCGGCAAGCGGATTAGAGCTTGACAAAATTCAGAGCTACATGCTCGATGTAATGAGCGAGATTGGTTTTTTCCGTTCGCATGAAAGCACCAATTGGGAAGTCTTTCTCAGCCGGATGTTGCATCAGCTCAATCCTTCGACCGAGATGCTGTATCGTTTTCGGCAGATGTTTAACCGCTTTCATGTCTTGGTCAAAGGCAAAGGCAAAGGCTACGAATAACTTTTTGCCCATTTTTTAGGAGATTCTGATGGAAGATAAAGAGATCAGACAAAGGGAAATTTACCGGTTTGTGGAACACTATTTCTGGGATCATGAGAATCCGCTCTTGATGATCAGGAATTCCCGTCTTTATCAAGAGGGTTACGATGCCTACGGGCTGTCGGACGAAGAACTGCGCCAGATCAAGTATCAGGTCTTGGATAAGTTTGAGCTTTCGCCTCTGGAACTGGCGGAGCTGGGCACTATCTTTATCCGCACGGGTAAGTTTGAGTTTGGCTCTCTGGCTATCCTGCTGCTGAAGAAGCACCGTCCCCGCCTCACCCGCGAGATCTTTGAGATAGTGAGCACCTGGTTTGACAAAGGCGTGGAAAACTGGAGTCACTGCGATCTCCTGGCCACCAAGATACTCCCCGTTTGTCTGGAGCTGGGTATTGCCACTTTGGAAGATTTTGAGTCTTGGCGCACCAAAGAATCAAAGTGGGCACGCCGGGCGGCGATCCTCACTTTGATCTATCTGATCCGAAACGGTGCGGAGCCTCAGAGCCTGCTGGATTTTACCGAGCCTCTGATGAAAGACCGTGAAAGGCAGGTGCAGCAAGCTTTGGGACGCTTTCTCTCCAAGCTGAAAGAAAATCATCCTGAGATAGTGGAAGAATTCTTGCACACACATAAAACCAGGATTCCCCGCTTGTTGAATGGAAGCACGGAACCTGCGCCCAAACCGGAGCAACAGAAGAAGAAAAAGAAGTTCCACCCCAGGCCCAAAAGAGCAGGTAAACCAGATAAGTCCTGAGCCCACAGCGAGCCGGAGGAAAGCCGGAAAGAATGTTTTTGCGACTCAAGTTTCAAGGAGTTCCAATGAAAAAGCTGTTCATCATCCTGGGGTTATTCTTACCCCTGCTGCTCAGTGCTGCCAGCTACAGCCTGAATCTCTCTCTGGAAGCGCCCGTTTCCTTTACTGAAGAAGCCCTGCAGGCCTCTGGATACGGCTTTATCACCGCTCCTGGCTATCCCAGGCTTCCCTATAAAACAGTGAATATCCTGCTCCCCAGTGGAGTGGAACTGCGTTCACAGCAAGCTTTAATCTCTGGCTCCAGCCGCTTCACGGCTCCTGCGCCGTCCATCAATCCCGGCTATATCTCCTCAGAAGGATTGCTGAATAGCAAGGGAAGCTTTGAGCCGCAGAACCGGGTGCTGTGCCTGGGGATAAAGAGATGGGGCGAGCTGAGCTATCTCAGCTACAGAGTACTGCCCACTGTCTATGAAAACGGTGCCTGGCAGTGGGAGACAAATCTGTCTGTAACTCTTGAGCATTCCGAGCCCGAGCGGATTGGGCAGAGGCTGCCGGCGACCTTTTCGGATAGAAGCTTCTTTGCCAATCCCGAGACTTTGGAACGCTGGTATGATACAAGTGCTTCCCGCGAGCTTTATTATCTGGTGATCAGCTCTCCGGAGCTCTATCAGGCTGCTGCTCCATTGATCGACTATCGCTCGAACTTTGTGACTTCCTTTATGGATATTGCCACGATTCAGCAGAGCTTTCCGGGTGCCAATGCAGCGGAGAAAGTTCGTAATTTCCTGATCCAATTTGCCCAAGCTCACAGCCTGATCTATGTGCTGCTGATCGGAGACGTGGACGTCGTGCCCACAGCTTATCTCTGTCCGGAGCCGAACGGCTATGATACCGTGCCTTCAGACATTTACTACAGCGATCTTTCCTCTATCTGGGATACCGATAGCGATGGACGCCTGGGCGAGTATTACAGCGTGATGGGCGAAGAAGACTGGATGGTGGATTACACTCCGGAGTGCTTTGTGGGGCGGATCTCCACCAATAATCCGACACAAGTGACTGCTATCTGCAACCGCACTGTGGCCTATGAACAGAGCACCGCTGCCTGGAAGCAGAAAGTGCTCTTGCCCTCTGCATTTCTGAACTATCATGATGAGCCGGAGCTGGGGCTTTTGCAGACCGATGGCGCCACCTACTCCGAGTATCTGACCAATACTATCCTGAATAACTATCAAACCACTACCATGTATGAAAGATTGGGCTATCTGCCCTCCTACGATAGTGATCTGGATCTGGACTATAATGCCCTCAAGGATCAGCTCAGCAGCCAAAGCTGGGGCATCCTGAACTGGAGCGCTCACGGCAGCGCTGTCTCCAGCTCCCGCAAGGTCTGGATGAACGATGATAACTTCAACAGCCTGCCCGATAACTGGGAGATGGAGTGGCAGGACATGGTGGATCGGGAGAGTTTTGACAACCTGGTCAATCAGGACGGTCTGGTGCTCTTTGCGGCTTCCTGCAACAATGGCATGCTGGATGGAAACTACACTTCTTTGGGCGAGTACAGCCTGATCAAGAAGACCGTTGGCACCATCGCTGCCAGCCGTACCGGATGGTACAAAGTGGGCTGGCGCAATCCCGGTTGGGGCGGCCTTTCTTCCTACAATTATCATTGGCTGGAGAATTTCACTGCCAATCAGATGAGCATCGGCAGTGCCCACAGCCTGGCCAACCTATTGCATACACAGATCTATCTTTATGGTGATCCTGCCGATAGTGGCGGCATCATCTATCCCGAGCTGCAAAACGTCTATACCTACATGCTGTTTGGTGATCCAGCTCTGGGAGGTCCCCACTCGGCAACCAATCTTCCTCACAGTTTCCTGATCTATGAACCCACGGGGGATAGCGGCTACCGCCTGCAAAACGCTCTGCATGCCATGCAAACGGCATACCCGGATATGAGCAATATAAACGTGGTCTATTCAGACGTCCTGATCCCGGTGGGGAGCTATAACCCACAGAGTTACTTAAGCAAGTTCAGCGCTATCTTCTGCCTCTTCAACGATGCAGAAAGCCCCTATTACCTGATGCCCGGCACGGATGATTACAGCCAGCTACTGGGTTACCTGGACGCTGGTGGTGCCATCTATCTGGAAGGCACCGGGAACTATGGCTCTGGAGATCCCTTCTGGGATAAATTCCGCATGCATCAGCCCCTCAATACCATTATCCCGATCCCGGGGATCAACTCTCTGGGTCCGGATCAGGGGAACTGGGATTATACAGGCACAGAGATGGTTTCACCCTTTATCACCCTGCCGGAAGGCACGCCACTCTTTAGCGTGGATGCTACTTCTGGCCATCTGATTGGTGTCTTTACCAATCTGCCGGAAGGCTCTCGCACCATTGGCAGTCTCTTCCGTCTGGCTGCTGTGGAAGAAGGCCAGGCCAGCTATCAGGAGATGGTGGAACTTCTGGTGGATTACCTGCTGTATGGCAATCCGGTCTCCAATATCGAACCCCTCCAGCCCAGATTACAACTGAGCAGCTATCCCAATCCCTTTAATCCCAGCACCAGAATAGCCTTTGAGCTCTCCACTGCTGGCAGAACCACACTCAAGCTTTACAACCTCAGAGGACAGCAGGTCTGTGAGCTGCTGAATTCCCAGCTTGCTGCCGGAGCGCATGAACTGCAGTTCGACGGCCGTGATGCCACAGGCAAAACTCTCTCCAGCGGTATCTATTTTCTGGCTCTGCAGCAAGGCGGAAAGAGCCAAAGCCTCAAGCTGGTGCTGCTGAAGTGAGGAATGGGCTTGACAAAAGCAGCAAAGAGAAGAATCCTGCCCAGACAATAAGATTAGGGAATCCGGATGCTCACTAAGGAAAAGAAAAGCCAGCTCGTGCCGCAACCAAAGAGCCGCAACAGGCTCAAGAACTTCCGTGCCAATCTGCCTATACTAATCGAACGCACCGGTCATATCATCAAGACGGCAGACTCCACCGAGGAGCTCGAAGCAGTCCTCCGCTTGCGTCACCTGGTCTTTCTGGAAGAGCTGCTGCATCGCAAAAAGAGAAGCGGAAAAGATAAAGACAGGTTCGACAAAACCTGCGATCACCTGATGATCATCGAGAAGACAACCGGGCTGCTGATTGGCACCTACCGCCTGCAAAGTTCCCTGCACACCAAGAAGTTCTACAGCGCCACGGAATTCCGCATGAAAAGCATCCAGAAACTCCCCGGGAACAAGCTGGAACTGGGACGTGCCTGCGTGCATCCCGAGCATCGGACTGGACTCACCATCGCTCTGCTCTGGGAAGGCATCCGCGCTTATGTGACTGCCAGCCAGACGGATTACCTCTTCGGTTGCTCCAGCATCAAGACCATGAACAAAGAAGAGATCCGAGAGATCTATCACTACCTGAGCTCTCAGGGACACATGCTGGATCTGCACAAGCTGCGTCCCCGCACCAAATTCCGCGTGCCCGGCTTCAAGCGCCAACTGAAGCGCAACCCCTCTCACAAGCTTTCTTTGGAACTGAACCATCGCGAGCTGATCCCCTCCCTGCTCTTTTCTTACCTCAAAGCCGGAGCCAAAGTCTGCGGCGCTCCTGCCTTGGATAAAAGCTTCAAATGCATCGATTTTCTCACCCTGCTCAGCGCGGATGAGATCAAACACCGCAGCCGCATCAAGCAGGACGATCCCACCCCCGAGGAATAGCCTTGCGCAAGCTCTACTACTTCTTTTTCAATATCTGGCTCACCCTGCGTTTCCTCACTCTGGGCAAGCTGGCCTACCTCTTTATCAAAGACCCCATCAAGCTGCGCAAACGCTGCAACAGATTCACCACGGCCAGTGCCCGGGGCTATCTGAAATCCCTGCGCATTTCAGTCGAGCTGGAAAACCCGGAAGCCCTGAAGCTCCTGGATACAAAGAACTATCTGGTGGTTGCCAATCACGTGTCCTATGCCGATATCATCGTGCTCAGTTCCCTGCGTGAATTCGTCTTCATCACCTCCGAGGAAATGGGTAAGACCCCCTTCCTGGGTGCTATCACCCGCTATGGGGGAAGCCTCTACACAGATAGAAAGAAATTCGTCTCCCTGCCCCAGGAGATTGAACGCTTCAGCCAAGCCGCCCAGGATGGCTTCCGCATCGTCCTCTTCCCCGAAGGAACCAGCACCGACGGCAGCAAAATCCGTGAATTCCGCAGTTCCCTCTTCGAAATAGCCCGTCAGGCAGATCTGGACATCCTTCCCATCTGCATAAACTACGTTAAAATCGATAATCAGCCCCGTAGTGAAGCGAACCGTGACCTAATCTGTTGGTATGGTGATATGAACTTCCTCCCGCATTTTATGAAGCTTTTGGGGCACTCAATATCGGCCAGGGTGAAGGTGTTGGAGCCAATAGCGGGTGGTACACGGATGAAGCGTCAAGACCTCGCAAATGCAGCGTATGACGCTCTGGTGAAAGAATACACAAAATGACCCGGTATAGAGCCGGGACTATCCATAAATAAGGAATTAAGAATGGCAAAACAGAAAAAAGAACGTCTGGGACTCGGCCGGGTGAATTACCTGATTCTCCTGGTGGCATTGGTTCTCCTGATTGTTGGCTATATCATCATGAGCATGAATGAGATCACTGTTTCACCGATCCTGCTTGCTCTGGTCTATGTGATCATTATCCCCTTTGGCCTGCTCTACCGTTCCAAAGCTAAGTAATGCCCCTGCTGGACGATGAAGCCCTTGCGAGGCTGAAGAAGTTTCAGCTTCAAACCCATGCCATTGTGGAGGGATTCCTGGTTGGTCTGCACAAATCTCCCTACCACGGCTTCAGCGTTGAATTCTCCGATCATCGTCAATACAATCCCGGCGAGAGCCTGCGGGATCTGGATTGGAAGGTGGCGGCGCGCACCGAGCGTTACTACATCAAACGCTTTGAAGAAGAGACCAACCTCCGTGCCTACATTATTCTGGATCACTCCAAAAGCATGTTTTACGATAGCGGAACAGGCTCCAAGATCGACTATGCCACCCGTCTGGCTGGAGCCCTGGCCTGGCTAATGATCTCTCAAAAAGATGCCACGGGTTTGATTACATTTAACGATAAAATCACCAATCAACTGGCTCCCAAAGCTTATCGTGCTTATTTGGGACAGATCTTTGCCTGCCTTCTGGAGCTCAAAGCTGGAGGCGGAACTGCCCTGCTTGGGCAACTGCATCAGATCGCCGAAAGCATCCGCAAACGCAGCCTGATTATCATTATCTCAGACTTCCTGGAAGACCCCGCCCTGGTACTGAGCTCCCTCAAGCAATTCCGCAACCGCAAGAACGAAGTGCTGGTCTTTCATATCACGGATAGAGAAGAGGAGAGCTTCAAATTCAAGCACGAGACCGAATTTGTGGATAGCGAAACGGGGGAGAAGCTCACGGTTAATCCCTGGCAGATCCGCAAAGAGTACCTGGAGAACTTCTCTGCCCACACTCTTTTCCTGAAAGAAGGCTGCCATCAGGCGCAGATTGAGTATAACCCGATCAGCACAGCCACTCCCCTGAACGAAGCCTTGCTAAAGTATCTGATCAGCCGACAAAGAGCATAACTATGCCAAGAATAATCACCGCCCCCCAGATAAAGCAATCCATCCTGAATGCCTATAGAGATTTTCCTTTTCAGATCGACCCACAAGTTTTGAAGCTGATCTCCTCAGCCTTGCAGTCAGAAACCGATCCTGGTGCGCAAAGCATCCTGCAGAGCATCCTTGAGAATGCGAAACTGGCCAGAGAAGAACACCTGGTTCCCTGCCAGGACACAGGCACCCAAATCTTCTTTGTTGAGCTGGGCACTGAAGTACTGATCGAAGGTGGCACTCTGGAGCAGATCATTAACGGAGCCTTAGCTCAAGCCAGCCGGGAGAACTTCCTGCGCGCCTCAATCGTGCAGGATCCGCTATTTGATAGAATCAATTCTGGAGATAACACCCCCGGGGTGTTTCACGTGAAACAAGCGGAAGGTGACCGTCTCCGCATCCGCATTGCCCAGAAAGGTGGGGGAGCGGAGAATATGAGCCGCCTCTTCATGCTCACCCCTGCCTCAGGCCCGGACGATATAGAACAACTCGTCCTTCAGGTTGTCCGCGAAGCCGGCTCAAAGGCCTGTCCACCCCTGATCATAGGAATAGGGATAGGTGGGAACTTTGAAACTGCCCCTTTACTGGCAAAATCAGCTCTGCTTACCGAACTTGAGGAAACTAACCCTATCCCGGACTATGCTGCCCTGGAGCAGAGACTGCTCGAGGCGGTGAACTCCACCGGGATCGGGCCTATGGGACTGGGGGGAAAGACGACTGCGCTCCGGGTACTGATCCGCACTGCCCCCTGCCATATTGCTTCACAGCCTCTGGCTGTCAATCTGCAATGCCATTCTCACAAGCATACCGAGATTCTCCTATGAGCACCATGCCACGGCATCTCGGCCTCCCCCTGGACACACAGACTCTCTCCAGCCTGAAACCAGGGGAAAATTACCTGCTCAGCGGCGAGATCTTCACCGCCCGGGATCAAGCCCACAAACGCATGCTTGAACTCCTGGAGAGAGGAGAGACTCTGCCCATTGATCTGAGGACTGCCTCAATCTTCTATTGTGGCCCTTCGCCCACCCCTCCCGGCAAGATCTGCGGCTCTGTGGGGCCAACCACCAGTTCCCGCATGGATCCCTACACTCCACTGCTTATTGAATACGGTCTGCGGGTGATGATTGGTAAAGGCGAGAGATCTACTTTGGTGCAGAAGGCTATCCGGGAATACGGAGCCGTCTATTTAGTTTGCAGTGGCGGAGTGGCAGCGCTGCTGAGTCGGTGCATTGTTTCATGTGAAACATATGCCTGGCCGGAACTGGGTGCTGAGGCTGTTTACCGCTTGATGGTAAAGGACTTCCCTGTCCATTGCGCACTAGTTTAGATGGCACACAGCTGAGAGTGGTAGCGACATCTTGTCGCTTAACAGTGATTAGGGACTAGGGACTAGGGATTAGAGCTGCGCTGCTGTCGCCTCTCGGGGAAGCTACCGGAATAGAACACGGATGACACAGATTAAACGGATTAATAGGATAGAATGCTATCGTCCCCTGTAGGGGCAGACCTGTGTGTCTGCCCGATAAGCCCTGCAGGGGCGATTGATAGCGATGGACGGCAGTTCATCGACATGGTAGACATACGTTTATCATATACAATATATCCCTCACCCCCTGTTATGAAAACCGAGGTCTTCATGACAGGGGGTGAGGGATTAAACCATAAATCTTGTCTATCCGACGCATGATCCGGGGTTCCGCTCCTCCACCCCAAAAAAACCGCAAGCGGTTCTCTGTTCCGGTCCCACCCCACCAAATCGCAAGCGGTTTGGCGATGACCCCGATCGCTCCACCCCGGGCTATAGAATATCGCTCCTCCGGAGCTTGCGGGTAGACACACAGGTCTGCTCCTACAGGACTGTGGCTTTAGTTTCCCAGCTCCACACGTACGGTCTAATCCCTAGTCCCTAATCCCTAATCACTAAGCGAAGCCGCAGT
>JAEZUG010000037.1 GCA_023421135.1 Candidatus Cloacimonadota bacterium
ACCATTTGTACAACAATAGTATGACAAGTTTATGGATTCCTGCCTTCGCAGGAATGACGGTACGCTGAGCAGGGAGATAAAACCTAATGCGCGTCATGTATTACGGCATGTGCAACGGTCTTAAAGATACGTGTCCATTTGTGGTCTTTCATTTGTGTTCATTAGTGGGAGAAAATCCTATTGATCCAGTCATCTGCGTGCTATTTCGGCAGCAAATAACAAAACCCGGAGGAGGGCAATCCCCTTCTCCGGGCATACATTAGTAGATATTGAGCTTAGAAACGGCCTACCTGGGCGGGAATGATGAGCTCTGCATCCGTGGCTTTGACCACTTCCTCGACGGAGAGACCTTCGGCGATCTCTTTGAGCACCAGGCCATCGGGAGTATGCTCCATCACCGCCATATCGGTCACGATGAGGCTCACTTTGCCCTTGGCAGTCAGGGGCAGGGTACACTCTTTCAAGATCTTGGAATTGCCGTATTTATCGACGTGCTCTGTGGCAACGATCACTTTCTTGGCTCCGGTCACCAGATCCATGGCTCCGCCCATTCCGGGAACCAGTTTACCGGGGATCATCCAATTGGCCAGATTGCCATATTGATCAACCTGCAGGGCACCCAGCACGGTGATATCGATGTGTCCGCCGCGGATAATGCCAAAACTGGTGGCACTATCAAAGTAGGCAGCTCCGGGCAGACAGGTTACAAAGCCGCCGCCGGCATTGATCAGATCTGCATCCTGGCAACCCTCTTCGGGGCAGGGTCCGACTCCCAGCATACCGTTCTCAGATTGAAAGAGCACGTGCACGCCTTCCGGGATGTGGTTTGCCACTTCTGTGGGCAGGCCGATACCGAGGTTCACATAGTCGCCGTCACGGAGTTCTCGGGCTATTCTGCTACCGATTACGATGCGCTTATCCATTATTCTCCTCCTTGTGCAAGACCAAATGTGTCACAAAGATTCCGGGGGTGACCACATCTTCCGGATCGATCTGACCAATCTCCACGATCTCATCGACTTCGGCGATGGTGATGGGAGCGGCAGTTGCCATGATGGGATTGGAATTGCGGCTGGTTTTGGTGTAAACCAGGTTGCCCATCTTATCGGCTTTCTTGGCACGGATGATGGCGACGTCGCCCCCGATGGCGGGTTCCAGCAGGTAGTCTTTGCCATCCTGAGTGATGATCTGTTTCTTTTCCTGGACCACGGTTCCCAAGCCTGTGGGAGTCAGGACTCCTCCCAGACCAAAGCCATAGGCTCGGACGCGCTCCATCAGAGTGCCTTGCGGAACCAGCTCGATCTCGATCTCTCCGCTGTTCATCTGGGCTTGAATGGCCTTGTTGGTTCCCAGATGGGAAACCTGTGCGCTCTTCACCTGATGATTGACAACCAGTTTTCCAATGCCCCGATTCTCGTAATCGGAGGCGATAACAACAATGTGAAGGTCTTTTGTAGCTTCTGCTACGATAGCGTCGATAAGCTGTTCCGGAGCGCCCACGGCCAGGAATCCCCCGATCAGGAGACGGCAATTGGGCTGGATCAGCTTGGCGGCTTCGGATGCGCTGATAATCTTTGGCATCTTGGCTCCTTTATACTATGTATTCTGTGATTAAATGTTTATCCTTCTCCCCCACTATCACTTCCAGCCACACAGCATCATCCTTGTAGTCCTCTTTGATAATCTTGGCGGTTTCGTGCAGTTTGGCGACCAGAGCGGTCTTATCGTAAGGGATGCGAAGGGAGATCTGCTCGGTGTGGTGTATCACGCTCTCGGCCTGCTTCAGCAGATCATCAAGGTTTTGCCCTTTGAGAGCGGAGATAAAGATGGCCTCCGGGAATCTGCGGGAGAGAAAGGCTTTTCGGATGGAATCCAGCTCATCTGCTTTGTTCAGCACCAGAATCTGAGGAATCTGGTCTGCCTTGATCTGCGCCAAAACCTCCTGCACCTGCTCCACATAATAATCCAGCCTGTCGTCGTTGCAATCCACCACATGCAGCAGCAGATCGGCATTCTCGACCTCCATCAGGGTAGCCTGGAATGATGCCACCAAATGGTGAGGCAGGCGGGAGATGAAGCCCACGGTGTCCGAGAGGACGATGGGCGAACCGGTGGAGAGCTTGAGCTGGCGGGAAGTGCTGTCCAGAGTGGCAAAAAGCTTGTCCTGCACCAGCACTCCGGCATTGGTGAGAGCATTGAAGAGAGTGGATTTGCCGGCATTGGTATAGCCCACGATGCAGATCTTGGGAGAATTGTCCCGCTGCTTACGCTGAGTGTATTTATGCTGTACGATCTGAGCGATGGCAGCTTTTACAGAGCGGATCTGGGTGCGGATCAGGCGTTTATCGATCTCTATCTGTTTTTCACCCATACCGCGGGAAGCGCTACCGCCAGCGCTGCGGGCTGAACCACGTTCTTTATCAAAGTGTCCCCAGAGCTTCCTGAGACGGGGAAGCTGATATTCCAGCTCCGCCAGGCGGATTTGCAGCTTGGCTTCTTTGGTTTTGGCATGTTCGTGAAAGATCGAGAGGATCACCTCGGTGCGGTCGATCACGCGGATGCCGAAATTGCGGTCTATGTTTCGTGCCTGGATGGGATTGAGCTCCTCATTGACCACCATGATATCCGCCCCGGCCTGCAGCATTTTGTGGGCAATCTCTTCCAAAAAGCCTTTGCCAAAGAAGCTGCTCCGCTCCGGATTGGCACGTTTCTGGGTATAGCGCCCCAAGCTCTGGATGCCGGCTGTATCCAAGAGCCTGTCCATCTCGTCCAGGCTGGATTGGGTCTCACGTTCGGTCTCGCCCTGACGGATCAGGTGGGCAACAAAAGCGGTCTCTTCCCGGTCTCGCTCGACCGTCCAGAGCTCATCTTCCAGCCCTAGCTCTTCAATATCCAATAAATCCAGATAATCTGTGTCCTTCATCCCATTCTCCTATTTGATGATGGCGAATTGTCCCCTTCGGCTATCTCCATTCATCTCGATCACATAATAATAGATGCCGCTGGAGACCTTTAAGCCGCTGTTATTGACCAGGTTCCAGCGCCAGGTGATATTGTTGGATTCCGAATTGAACGGCCCGATGGAACTGCTATAGACCAGAGAGCCGGCACTATCGAAGATGCTGATCCTGCCTCTGTGGCCATCCGGGAAGTTTACAAAGGTAAGCCAATTCTGCTGAAGATCATAGATGGGATTGGGGAAGAGCTTGATCCGTGAAAGGTTGCGAATCTCTTCCAAGGCTACTCTGGCAGTGTTGTAGCGGGGAGAAAGAGCATTGCCGGAGAGGTCTTTCAAGC
The DNA here is from genome assembly GCA_023421135.1 of Candidatus Cloacimonadota bacterium. Classification (GTDB taxonomy): domain Bacteria; phylum Cloacimonadota; class Cloacimonadia; order Cloacimonadales; family Cloacimonadaceae; genus PHBP01. The sequence goes on from JAEZUG010000037.1 coordinate 3,298, forward strand.
CGCAGATCTCGATGTAGTAGGATTGGTTGGAATAGCGCATGGCTTGCTGGAGGTTGATTGTGAGGCTGTTATCGTTCAGAATAGCAGAGAAAATCCTGTTGGCAGAATCGGTGGCGGGAACGGTTAGAGAGTAGTTCTCCAGATCATTCACGCCGGTAGGATCCAAAGGCTCGCTGAAGAGCACTGTGAAGCTCTTCCTATCGTGCGAGGCAGTAGCGCTCAGGACTCTGGGAGCTTCAGTATCCGGGACATATTCAAAGGAATACTCAGTCTGATTTGGTGAAGTCCCGGTCTTGCCCCGAACGTTGTGAAAACTCAGGGTGTAGGGGCTGGATTCGGGGCTCAGATTGGTGCTGAAACGTAGCTGCATGCCGTGTTGATTCAGAATTTGGTTCACCGAAGTGGGCATGCCGATGCCATTGTCCACGCTGTAGTAAGAAGGGTTGACTGCATCGTTTGCCATGGCTTGGTCAAAGACGAGGCGAATCTCATTTGTCCCCACCATGTAAATGCCCAGGAGGCTGGGTTTTCGGAAGGGCATGGCATAAAGCCAGGGACTGGGCATGCTTTCAGCCGGACTGTAGCTGTTGTCCACTGCTGTCACCGTGAAGCCATAGACCTGGCTTTCAGAAAGTCCTTGCATCAGGAAACTGGTGCTGTCTGTAGTACTCACCAGTTCGGTGGAGCCATCCGGATACATCATATAGACGTTGTAGGCAGGGGCTCCGCTATCCAGCCAGGAGATGCGTACACTCTCGTGATCATTGGGTTCCACTGTGCTCAGATATGGGCATGCAGGGCCAGTGAAGACAGTTCCCCTGGTCCATTCAGCCGCCCGGGTGGTATCTGCGGCAGCTCTGTAGTTTGTTAGGAAGCGAAGCTTGTTTTGAGTGTCTGTGTAGGTGCCGATCTTGAAGGTCTGGAAGCTTTCTCCATAGAATTCCGGCTTCCATTGGCCTTCCGTGTATTTCATGATGTAAAGGCTGGGCGAGAGAGCCAGGATCACTTCATCTTTGCCGTCTTCATCCAAATCCACACTGTGGATGGCGTTTTGGGATTGGACATTGTTGAACATGATCGAGCCCATGGATTCATAGAGGTTGTTGCCAGTGGAGCGGAAGGATTCAAAGTACCAGAAGTTCATGTCCGGATTGAGGATACTGGTGTAGTTTCCACCCACGATGAATTCCCGGTTGCCGTCTCCTGTGTAATCCCCGCTGCTGAGCTGATAGGTGTTTGCCACGGGCATCCGGTAGTTCCAGCAAAGTTGCTCGGCATTGGCGTTGATCACCTCGTAGATCATGACGTCGCCATCTGTATCTGCACAAAGGATGTCCGGCAGAGCATCTCTATCCAGGTTATCGACAATAATGGTGGGGGCAAAAGTGTTACGCAGAGAGGTTGGCGTGGTGTTTCTTAACTTATTGGTGGCAACGAATGTGGTGTCTGTATCGCGTCTATAAGTCTGGATCACGTTTTCAGTAGTAAGGTTTTTCACCAGCAGTATTCCGGTGTTGCCGGCAGTGAAATTGCCCATAGTACCACCGGATATGGAAGAATCCTGCCAGGCGATAGTACTGGGATAGATCTGATTGCCCATTTGCTTACGCAAGAACACTCTATCACTTTTGTGGCAGAGCAGTTCCAGGCTTTCATTATCCGTGGAACCAAGAGCCAGGGGCTGGAAACTATCGCCAAAGTCATAGACCATCAGATGCCCGGCTGTTCTGGGCTCATAGGCTTTCACTCTGCCATAGCCCGTGCTGGGCAGATCCATGGAGATATATTCCTGGTAGTTATTGGCATTGAAATCAAAGGATCCGGTGAGAGGAACTCTTCCTGCTCCAATATCAGTTCTTTCATAGCCATAGGTTTTTACTGCCTGATACTGGATGTCTTTGAAATCTGCTATCTGGGGGCCGGAGTATCCCATGCCACTCTGGTTGCTGGCCTGAATGCGCACCGAGATCATGCCGGGAGGGATGGAGCTGGGTAGAGCCCAAATCTGGATACTGTCCTGAACGGCAGAATAGCTGTAGTGCAAAGACCCATCCGAAGCAGTGATGATCAGGCTGCTGCGCACCGGCTCGTTAAACTTGGCGGAGATATAGTGTCTTAGATTCTGAGCCTCATACCGCTCAAAACTCTGCAGTGTGCCTGCCACAGGCAAGGGACTGGTGCTGTCATATATCACTGTGCGGTAATAGTTATAGCTAGCTCCCTGCTGATCTCTGAATTGGATTCGAATGAGGTACTTACCCTCTGGCAGATGATCCGGAATATTGAACTGAGCCACCACACCGTCTGAGACCTGGGAGTAATAATAGAACGGCTGGAAGGTGTCGTCATGGACGTTTCTCCAATCGCTCTCGGAGGGAGCAGACTTGGAAGAACGCATCACAGAATAGCGCAGGAAGTTTTCTGCCTGCACAGTTCCCTCTATCTGAAACGGAGAGCTCACCCCCTGCATTTCCAGGGGATAAGTCAGATTTATCACTGGAGGATTGATGTTTTCCAAAAGCTTACGTACGTTCAGCAGGCCGTGACCGTAACGTATATCAAAGCCGGGATCTCCCAGATCATCAGTGGAATTGAGCACGCGGGAACGCACCTGTTCAGGACTGAGATCGGGACGGATGGATTTGAGCAGGGCGATTGCTCCTGTTACATAGGGAGAAGACATTGAGGTGCCACTCTGTTCCAGATACTGCTCTCCGGGAGTGGTCTTGTATGTGCTGAGCACCAGTTCTCCCGGAGCAACGACATCCAGATCCACACCATAGCTGGAAAAAGAAGAGAGCACTCTGGCGCGGCTCACCGAAGCAACCGAGATCACCGTGGAAAGCTTGGCAGGATATGAAAGATTGGGGCCAAAAGTATTTCCGGAGGAAGCCACCAGGGTCGTTCCACGATTGTAAGCATATTCACAGGCATCAGCAATAATGGGTGAATAGCTGGGATCTCCCCAGCTCATATTCACAACACTGGCACCCATATCTGCAGCATATATTATTGCAGCAGCAGCATCGTCGTCCTGAAGATAACCCTCTCCGCCGGTCACCCGGAATCCTGCCCGAATTGGCAGGAGCCGAACATTCCAGGCCACTCCGCAGACGCCAACTCCATTGTTTCCCACTGCTCCGACAATCCCGGCGACGTGAGTGCCGTGATAGTTCTCGTCCGAAGCATCATTATCCGGGGTCAGGAAGTCTCCCAAGGCAGAGGCAGTGAGCTCTGGAGCATCACAGAAATCCCATCCGCGCCAATCATCGATATAGCCATTATTATCATCATCAAGTCCGTTATCCGGGATCTCGCTCTCATTGATAAAGATATTAGCAGCCAAGTCCGGATGATCCATCAACACACCCGAATCTATAATCCCCACGATCACCACATCGCTCCCCGTGGTCAAGTTCCAGGCCTGAGGCAGAGATACAATTGGATGCTGCAACCTGGAGTAGAGCGGATCATTGGGCTCAATATGGAACTGCCGGAGATAGTTCGGCTGGATATACTCTATCCCCTCAAAAGCGTATCTTCCTGCTTGAAGGGCTTCCCAATCCGGCTCTCGCTCCAAATCCACCAGGTAGTACTGAGATCCCGGCATGCCTTTCACCCTGCGTAAGTTACTGGCACCCAGCCCCGAAAGGTAAGTATCAAAGGCAGTGATCCCAATCTTCCCAGCATCGATGCTGCGGGACTGAGAGGTCTTGAAGAGCAACTGCCCCGGCGTAACATTCAGAGCAGATATAGCACAAGCCAATAAGGCGATAAATAGACAGAGCACAAAGTGTTTTGCTGGCATCCTCTTTCCTTAGTCTAGAAGTGGTAGCTTAGACCCAAAGCATGGATAGAATTCAGGTCTCCAACGGAATCTGCCCAACCGTAGTCCACCCCAAATTTCTGAAAGCGAAAGCCCAGACCGGCGCTGAAGGCTTCGCCACTGTAGTTAATTCTGTAACCTGCACGTAAGATCAAGCTATCCCAGAGCATAGCCTCAGAGTGCAGGGTGCCTTTGACAGGCTCGTCCATGGCTTTACTAACCGAACCACCCACCACTACATTGGAGTTGTCAAAGCTGAAACTCCGGTTCAAATCCAGCTCTGCAATCACAGGCAGGTCGATGGCTTCGTTGTTCATTTTGGAGCTGAGCCCCAGGTTTCGCACAGCCACAGAAAGCTTGGTGTCCTGAAGCGGAGGCAGCCAGGTGTAACCCAGATCTGTGCTGAATCCCACACTGGAGGCACTTGCCAGCTTCTCATAGACAAAGCCACCATTTATGCCAATATACTGGCTGGGACTGAGCCGCAGAGAGTAATTCAGCATCAAACCCATATCCAGAGGATTATAGGTTCCTATAATGTTTCCGGCTTCATCCCGCTTTTCAATCTCGCCATAGCTGAGATGACGGAGCAACATGCCAAAGTGAGTTCTGCGGGTGGAATAGGAATAACAGACATTGGTATAATCCGTATCTGCCAACCACTTACTGTGGGAAACACCCAGACTTCTCTGACGCTCCACTGTGTTCAGAGCAGGTTGCAGAGCAAAGGCAGCAGGGTTGGAAACCGCATCCGCAGCCCGGCCTGCCAGGGCCAAAGAAGCAGGACTGACCGGTATGTGCAAGAACTTAAAGCCATATTCTCCGGCATTGTCCTGAATCTGGGCAAAGAGTGAACCACTGATGAGGAGCGCTATCCAAATGCTAATAATGCTTCTATATCTCATTGTTATCTCCATTATTTCTCTATTGCAAATCTCACACGGTGGGATTCGCTTCCCGTGCTGATCACGGCTATATACACTCCCGAACTCCAGTTGGAGACAGGTAGCTCAAAGATTTCTCTATTACGCAGATAAGCCCTGGCCATTGACCTTTGAGAATAGACCATGGCTCCGCTGATATCGTACACCTTAAGATCCAGCAGAATATCCTCACTGGTCATCACGTTCAGGCGGATCACCTGTTCATTGATCGAGCGAAGCGGATTGGGGAATATATAGAGCTCCCCAGGCACAAAGACGCTTCTGGTCTGATACTGATTGGGCAGAACTCGACTGCTTGGAACGCCGGTGCGGCTCAAGCCACCCAGCTCACTGCTCCAGATGCTATCCAGAGCGGCAGGGTTGAAGCTGGGTAAGGCTTTGCGGTAAACCTTGCCGTCATCAGAAGCCAGCCAGGCATAGCTGATGTCCGTGCCCATCTTACCCAAAATGGGCATATTGCGGCTGGGGCTGGAAAGCGAAACAGGGAACCCACTCTTCAAACGGAAACCACTATCCCAGGCTGCCATCCGGTTCAGCGAAAAGCTGCCGATAATATCCAGCTCACCATCATTATCGATATCCACCACCATGGAACTGCCACTGAAGTCCTGAGTTCCGGAGCTCGAAAGCCTGGCTTGCCCCATCACTGCTCCGGCATAATCCAACACAAGCACTCCGTTGGAATGCGTCAGGATCAGATCCAGGCTGCCATTCCCATCCAGATCAGCAATACTGAGCGCTGAGCTGCAGACCTCGTCGTGGCTATAGCTAAAGTGTTGCTGCAAAGGCAGCCCCGGCTCGGGCTGACTGAAGCTGTAAAGAGATTTTCTACCCTGCACGATCACCTGATAATCATCTTCGGCACGCTCCAGCGGAGCAGCCAGAAGCGCCACCAAGACGGAATCTGCAGGTATGGGCAGGGGAGAAGAATCTACCAGCCCAGTGCTCAGATCAATCTTGTGCAAGAAATAGCCATCTACTTCACTCCGGCTCAGAGCGATCATATCGCCATCGAAGTAAACCGGATTGAGCATCAATCGATGATTCAGGGTAACTACGGGTTCCACTTCATAAGTGGTCTTATCCACCAGGCTGATCTCGGTGATATCCTGATCAATGGGACTCATGCACACGATCAGATTCTCTCCGGTATCTACCAACTGACTCGCCCATTCATAACCCACCCGGTTAAATATCAGGTCAATCCCGTCCTGATCCAGCTTTCTGAGCCGTGCCAGATTCTGCCTTTGGATAGGAAGATAGATACTCGCTCCATCGGAACAAAAGTTGAAGGCCAGACTGTCTGCATTGATGGGATAGCCAGTCTGTAAAATATCATCCTGCCAGAGATAAAGAGCTCCGCTGGGCATCACATAGACCAGTTCCTGCTCATTATCCTGGTTCAGATCCACCAGGGCAGCATTGTAGGGATTGCTCCCCTCATAGAGGGCATCGAGCTTCCAATCCATATTCACCGAAAAGCTCATGGTATTGCCATTGGGGGAGATATCATAGATCTCCAGCGGCACACCACCATAATAACTCTCGGCGGTGGGAAGCGAGAGCAAGCCATTATGCAGAGCATTGCCAAAATAGTCGTTCTTGCTCTGCCGGAAGGCATCGTTCGGCCCGCCATACATGTAATAATCAAATGTAGCAATATCCAGATTCTGGATTCCATCGGCCTCTTCCAGGTCAACTCCCTTGTGCTGGGCATTGCCATTGGGACGGTTACGCTCAAAATCCGGGCTGAAGTTTTCCTCAATAATGTTCTCGTCAATATGCCAGATCAGCAAGCCGGATCCATCATACACTGTGGTTTCTCCGGGAAGCAGGGGGCCTCCCAGCCCGGGCAGCATGAAGTCCCACTCACTGCCCTTGTAGCGGTTTTCGCTGAAGTTGAAAGCGGGACGCAGAGGAGCATCCTCATAGTAATCCTGCTCTCCCTCGGGAAGCAGACGAAAGCTGTAGCTGGGCTGTCCATTATAGGGATCCAGGCTGCCATCAGGATTCTGCTGCCGATTCTCGATCAGGAAGTATTCTTGGCTGGAGATCGGTATCTTGTAGATTGTGGGATGCTGAGGTTCCTGATTCAAAAAGTGATCAATCTGCAATCCAGTGCTACTTTCTGAGATGGTCTCCACCTCTTCCCAGCCCATATAATACCTGTTCCAGGCCGAAGGCAGAGCCGGCACATAACCATTGGCATTCCAGACTCCTGTGCCCATCAGACACCAGTTTCCCACTCCCTGGCTTTCACCGTTTGAGGAGACATTATCAAAGAGAGTCGGCAAGCCCAATAGATGCCCAAACTGGTGTGCCATCACTCCATAGAGACTAAAGATATAGCTGCTGGCATTGGGATCCGGCGGTTGTGGGAAGTAATCGTGAAACTCCCACTCGGGAAGCAGCACCATGTTCTTCAGAAAGATGCCGTCGTTGGTAGCGATGCCCTGAAACTCGTCATTTTCCGGATCCAGGTCAAACTGCAGGTCTTTCCGGGTGACAAAAGTGGACCAGATACTATCGGTACGGGGTATGTTGGAATCGATGTGAGTTTCCTGCCCAGCTCCGGAGTGAAAGATGATAATCCCCCCATACTGTGAGAAATCTATCTCGGGATCGGCCACTGCAGCCAGTTCCACCAGCATCTCGGAAACCTTGTTATCAATCGGCCCATCCTCGACATCCGCTCCATAATAGCCCACCGGGTGGCTCATGGTAAAGACATCCGGCCAAACCACCCAATCCAGAAGATAGTTGCCCTTGGAGGCATCAGCATACAGATCTGCCAGATGCAGCATCCAGCGATCAAAAAAAGCAGTATCGTGCACCAAAAAGTCCGGATATTGTGCCGCACTGATAAAGGGTTGATCCGGAAAATCCACCCGCAAGACCAGGATGTTATTGGGCAGTTCTCGTGATCTCTGAGCAGGAGATTTGTAAACAATCTCCGGCCGATTGGGCTCAAAGCCGGCTGGAACCCCTTGGCATAGGGGATGAGGAGGTGCAAAGCCATACACCGCTACCGTTGCTGATAAGATTATCAGCACAAGACTTAGGGTTGCATATTTACTTATAGACATCAGGATATAACCCCCTGGCAGAAAATGGTGGAACTCTTCCGAAGCAGAGCCCGGTAAACATATAAAAATTCATGACAAGACCAAAGTCTGCCTCGTGGCACAGCATAGCAAGCGGCTGATTCAGTCAACAAAAAAAACGCTCCCCCCATGCGGAAGGAGCAATATTATCGGGATTATGCGGGGTTCTTCAGATTCAGACGGTTTTGCCGGCCATGATATCTGCTTCGTTGCATTTGCAGATTTCCTGGAACTGAGGCACCGGAACCCATCCACCATTGGACTTCTTGTTTGTGATCAGCTTGATGCGCTTGACCTCGGTCTTGCAGACTTCACAGATGATCTTGCCTTCATTGGTTCTATCATGTGCAGTCTTGGCTTGAAAGCTTTTAACTTTTCCCATTATATCCTCTTATTTTCCTATTTATTCGCTCTTTCAACATACTGGCTGGTACGGGTGTCGATCTTGACCCTTTCCCCGGCTTCGATGAAGAAGGGAACCATCAGGCGCAGACCTGTTTCCGTGTAGGCCACTTTGCCACTGCCGGAAGCAGTGTTTCCTTTGACATTGGGTTCGCATTCAGCGATGGTCTGGATCACCGAAGTAGGCAGCTCGATTCCCAGAATCTCGCCGCTCGGTGCCGTCAATACCATCACTTCCATATTTTCCATTATGAGCTTTTCGTTATCTCCGATCTTGGCAGCATCAACCGTGATCTGCTCATAAGTTTCACTATCCATGAATATATAAAAATCTCCATCTCTGTAGAGATATTCTTTCTTGGTACGCTCCACCCGAACGGTGGTAAGCACGTCACTGTCTCTAAAAGTGTTTTCTATCACTCTGCCGGTGCGCACACTCTTCATCTTGGTGCGAACGAAGGCGCTGCCCTTACCGGGCTTGACATGGAGGAAATCTACCACTTCGTAGAGATCGTCCTTGAACTCAATTATCATTCCATTACGGATATCAGCCATTGCTGCCATAAGCATTCCTTTAGATTATTGTTCTAGAATAACCCATCTTTTTCAAGCCATGCATTTTGACAAGGATTTTCTTTAGTGACTAGAGACTAGGGATTAGGGACCAGAGGGTGAATATGGAGCTGGGAGACTGCGGCTGCACCGAGTGAGCAGTGAGCAGCGAGCAGTGAACAGAGAGGTATGTGTGAAGCTGGGAGACTAAAGCCACAGGTCTGCCCGCAAGCTCCGGAGGAGCGAAATTCCATAGCCAGGGGTGTAAACCCCTGGTACAATAGGGTATAGATAATGATAATGGTTTAATCCCTCACCCCCTGTCATGAAAACCGAGGTTTTCATGACAGGGGGTGAGGGATGTTTATTAATGTGATATTTGTAATCTGACCAGGTCGATGGGCTCTTGCCCATCGCTATCAGATAATCGCCCCTTCAGTGCATATTCTTCTCAAAAAGGCCACCTTGTCCGACCAAGTTGAGCCAGTGCTATCCGATTTATTGAGCCACTCAATGTTTTTATTGAGAGCCACATGGCTTATATCTATTGTTTGTAGATAGATAT
>JAEZUG010000061.1 GCA_023421135.1 Candidatus Cloacimonadota bacterium
ATCCTGAGGATAGCGTTCATTGCAGACAATGCTCGCAGCGGTATCCAGCGGTAAGCCCTCAGAGGAGATCCTGCGGCTAAAGATATCCCGGTTATAGGGATCAAGACCATCTGTATCACTCCAGGCACAGAGCCAATTCCCATCGGCAAAATGAAAGAGCTTGGCAGAGCCCAGTTCATGCAGGCCGGATTGGATTTCCCTGCCCTCACCTTCAAAAACCGCAAGCCCTTGGGCGTTTACTCTTTGCAACAGCAGCCTCTGGGCAGGATCACTCGGGTCTTGGTAGAGATAGCTGGTAGTGTTACCGTAAACAATGTCCGGATTCTCGGAATCCGATCCGAGAGCAACGACTGTATAACCCTGATCTGTCCAGAGTCTTTGACCCTGTGGGCTGATCTTCTGCAAGCGAATATCCTCGGAATCCCCGATTGTGGTTTTCACTCTAACAATCAGAGCTTCTCCATCGAAGCCAAAATCCATTACTTCCTGTCGGGAGTAGTAAGGATCCGGCATAGGTATAGCTATCAGTTCCACTCCACCGGGTTCCCAAGCGGGATCCGGGTTGCCCTCGGAGTCATAGCGAACTGCTCTTGCCAGAGTCCTAAAGTCCCGCCCCCACAGCAGATACTCTCCGGTGAAACCGTTGTAAAAAGTTATCCAACTGTTCTCCGAGGGACAGCTCAGAAGAATCTTTCCGTTGGGTTCCCAGCAGGCAATACCACCACTATAGCGTTGCGCTCTGATCTCAGAAGCACTATAGTCGCTGGAGGATTGAATCCAAGACACATAGAGGTCTCCATTCAGACTGGCAAGACTTAGCTCTCGAACCCCAAACTCAGAGGAGTGCTCAACCTGAATTCCGGGCTCGGGATAGAGATAGTTCCCGCTTGTATCTACACACTGCAGATAGGTGTAGTCGGATTCACCCACTCTTCTTTCCAGCAGGAAAGCCACCTGGTTGTCACCTACTGGTGTCCAGTCCCAAAAAGTGTAAGCATCAGGCAAGACTCTGCCCTCTGGCTCCAGCAGGCAGTTCTGTGCCTGATCCAGGATTTGGTAGCAGACTGTCCTCTCTGAAAAATCTTCTTGCCAGCTTACGAAGTATTTATCGCCCACAGCCAGCATCTGGTGTTTCTCAACTCTACCGCAAAGACTCTCCACGATCAATACACCTTCCCCAGGCAGGTTGCTCACTCCATTATCATCGTAGTCCTGATAGCGAATCTGATGCTGGCTATCTGTATAATTACTGCAGATATAGAGTCCTCTGGTATCTCTCTGTACAAGGAGCAGATTGCAGAACCCGGGTGGATTAAGCTCGATGCCGCCATTTTCCCAGCAGAGCTCACCCTCGGGAGATATAAGCTGAGCTAAATTTGCGTATCTCCCAGTTACTCTCTCCTGGATCCACGTAAGCCAGATCCGACCAGATGGACTGGGCTCCATCTGTTTCCCTGCTACACTAAGCCAAGAACTGCTCTCAGTACCATCCAGATCAACCACCCACTGTTGTTGGAAGGTAGAACTTAGTTTAATAAGCTTCAGATCTACCGGCGTGGCAATACTACAGCCTTCCCACAGAAACGCAATACCGCCATCGGCAGTAGGGCGCAGAATGTAATCTTGAGTCACCCAGCCCGCAGGAAAATTGTGGGTGGTGTTCACTCCCAGTAGATTACCCATGCTATCAATCTTGCGGAATCTCACGAAGTTCCCATATTCCCCGTAATCTCTGATTTGCCATAGAATAAAGTGTCCCAGAGTGGATTTTACTATATCGAACAGCTTATCCGGAAAGACGTTAGGATTAACCAGTGGGTTCGAGCCGATCTGAGTGCCAGTCGTATCAAGACGCAGCAGATGACTCTGAGGGCTGTTCGCAACCATCTTCTTGAGATTCAAGATCATGCCGCCTTCACCATCACTGATGGCTTGGGACAATTCCAGGGAAGAAGTGTGGGTAGCAATCAGTCTGCCGTCCTCCCAAAGAGGATTGCCTGCTGCATCGTAGCTCTGTCCATGTACGACCCCGGTATGGATCGGATTGTTATATGCCACGTATGCACCACCACAGGAATTGGGCACCAAGAAAGCTTTACTGATCAACAGCCCCCCTATTGGCACCTCAACACCGCCGGGAGCCCAGAGCATGGCAGCATTGGAATTGATCTTCAGCAGAAACAACCGGGAGAAACCTTCCCGGTCTTTATCTCCCATAAGCAGTATATAGTTACCGTCGCTGGCTGTCACTCCTCCCAGAATCACTTGATCGCCTGGAGCACTGTATAGCAGAAGATTATCCGGCCAGAGAGATCCACCGGCGAGAGGTATTCTTTGGGCGTATATATCCCAGTGTGAAGAGGAATTATCCGACCAGAAGATTATGTCTCCATCGGAGCAACTGAAGCTCTGCACACTCGAGTATAGATCATAGGTCTGCCGGATGGGAAATTCCTGCGCAGCTAGCCCCAGACTGCAAAGCAATAAACAACAACATAGATAGTACTTCATATGAACTCCTTCTTAAGTGACTAGTGACCAGTGATTAGTGACTAGAGGGTAAGCGCTTGGCTGGGAGAAGATTTGTACCACAAGGTTTTATTAGATTTGAGGATTTAAAGGATTTCCATTTTGTCATCATTATCAACTGGGTCCATCTAAACCGACACGCATCTGACACCCATGAGACACCCATGTGATACCCATGTATCTTGATGAGTGTCTCATGAGTATCAGATGCGTTTTCAGTGAGTAACGGGTGATAAGGGCATTCGTGTCCTGGTCTTTCATTTGTGATCATTTGTAGGAGTATATCCTGCTGATCCAGTCGATCCAGTCATCTGCGTTCAATTCCAGTAAACTCACGACAGCGCCAGCAGGCAGACCTCGGGTGTGGCAGGGAAGCTGAGCTGCGCCCCTGGGTTCACACTGCGGACGGCATTTTGCAGAGCAAAGAAGACTGAAAGGCCATAGATGAAGGGCGGTTCTCCGGTGGCTTTGGAGCCCATCACGCTGGCTTCTTCAGAGCCGGAGGGTAGGAGCTCCACCACGAAAGTCTCGGGCAAATCCCTGATCCCGGGGATCTTGTAGGTGGAGGGATTCACAGCCAGATAGCGTCCTTTGGAGTCGTGGGGCAGTTCCTCCATCGTTGCCCAGCCCATGCTTTGGATAAAAGCGCCGATCACCTGTCCTCGGTCGATCTCCGGATGCAGGCTGGAGCCGTTCTCATGCACAATGTAGGTATCCAGCAGATGGTGATCACCGGAGAAAGTATCCAGCTCCACCCGGCTGAGCGCCGCACCCCAGACGTAGTAGTGAAAGGGTCTGCCCTTGCCAATCTCACGATCAAAGTGCAGATTAGGCGTCTTGTAATAGCCATAGGCTGCCAGAGAATAGCGGAGCTGATAGGCAATCGTGACCAATTCGGCAAAGCTCAAAGACCTGTCTTTCCAAGAGACACGCGCCTCGGCAAAGACGATCTCATCCTCTGGTATCGCGATGCCATACGTGCTTTTATGATGCTCGATAAAGGCAAGGGAGAGCTGGTGACGCAGCTTCTCGGAGGCAATCCTGGCGGCATTGCCATTGATATCACTCCCGGTGGAAGCGGCTGTGGGAGAGGCATTGCCAACTCTTTGGGTGTTCGCACTTTCCACGTGAATCAGTGCATCGCTCTGCCCCAGAATCCGGGCTACCACAATGGCAACTTTGGTGCTGAGTTCCTGCCCCATCTCGATGCCTCCGGTGGTGATGGAGATGCTGCCGTCGCTATAGATCCAGATCAGGGCAGAACCCTGGTTCAACAGCGCTGTAGTGAAAGAGATGCCAAACTTCACAGGCACCAATCCCAAGCCCTGCTTGCGGTAAGGATGCTCAGCGTTGAACTGCTCCACCTCAGCCTTGAGCTTCTGGTAATCTGCCAGATCGCGAAGTCTGCCAAAGATATGCGGCAGTGGCACTTGGGGAAGGCTTTGTTCATAGGGAGTGATGTCTCCGGGCTGGTAAGCATTGCGCAGCCGGATCTCAAAGGGATCGAGCTTCAGCTTCTGCGCCAGGCTCTCCATGATGTTTTCGATCACGAAGATGCCCTGAGGTGCGCCAAAACCCCGGTAGGCTGTATTGGGCGGTAGATTGGTGCGGCAGGAGCGTCCCCGGATGCAGATCTGTGAAATGTTATAAATGTTCTCCGCATGGAAGAGAGCCCGTTCCAATATCGCCACAGAGAGGTCGGCATAGGCTCCGCCATTGGAGAGCAAAGTGATGTCATAGGAGTAAATCCTGCCTGTATCATCATACTGGATAGTCCACTGTGAATCAAAAGGATGACGCTTGCCGGTGACGCGCATATCTTCCTCGCGCTCCAGCTTCACTTCCACCGGACGTCCCGTTATATAGGTACCCAAAGCCGCCATGCAAGCCCAGATCGTGGCAGCACGTTCTTTCCCACCAAAAGCACCGCCCAGACGGGGAACTTCCACGATGATATTGTGGGCTGGGATACCCAGCAGGTGGGAAATCACTTCCTGAGCTTCCATGGTGCTCTGCGTGGCAGTTTGCACCAGTATCTGCTTGGCTTCCAGGGGGATGGCACGGGTGCGCTGAGTCTCCATATAGAAGTGTTCCTGCCCGGCTGAATGACTGGTGCCGGAGAGGCTGAGCAGCCCATCCGGGATAGCACCGGAGTTCCTCTCAATCTTACGCTCCGGGATGTACCACTCCCCTTTGGCATCGGCTTCAGCTATCTCCAAGAGTGGAGGTAATTCCTCATATTCCAGCTTGATGAGCGTGGCAGCGTGAGCGGCTATGCTATAATCTTCGGAGAGCACCATTGCCAGAGGCTGGCAGTAAAACATGATGCGTTCATCCGGGAAAAGCGGCTCGTCTTTGATCACATGACCGATCTGGTTTTCTCTGGGTAAATCCCTGGCGGTGATTACCTTGTGCACTCCGGGATAGCTTTCGGCCAGGGAAACATCCAGGCTCAGGAGCTTGGCATGAGCCACGGGACTGAAGCAGAAGCAGGCATATAATTGGTTCGAAAGTGGAGCTTCATCGGCAATAAAGCGGCTTTTGCCGGTGAGATGCAGCTTTCCGGCGATATGATAGGGAAGTTTGCTCATAAGTCCTCCCCCCTGGTTTCTAAGAGATAGGAGATTAGCTGCTTAGCTATCAGGGTGCTGCGATAGTCTGCCGAACCCCGGACGTCCGAGAGCGGGGCAAATTCTACCAATACTGGCCAGGCTATCTCCTCTGGAAGCAGTTCCCGTGGCTTTTTCCCCAGCACCAGAGCCTCAAAGCTGCTTGAGAGCTTGGGGATTGCTGCCGCACCGCCATAGGCCAGGCGGGCCTGTTTGATCCTGCCATCTTCATCATATTGCAAGCAGATGGCAGAGCTGATGGCGGAGATATCCACGCTCTTGCGCTTGGCAGCTTTCCTGATCCGGATAAAGGCATCCTGGGAAGACAGGGACGGCAGGATGATCTCACAGATCAATTCTCCTGCCTGCAGAGCGGTTTGTTTATAGGCGATAAAGTAGTCCTGGAGGGCAATCTCACGCTTAGCTCGGGTTGAGATCAGGCTGAGCCGGGCATCCAGAGCGAGCAGCAGCGGCAGGCTATCTCCCACCGGAGAGGCATTGCCGATATTACCGGCAATAGTGCCGCTGTTGCGGATCTGCTTGGAAGCAATGATATTGATCAGCTCCGTGAAGGCAGGGTAGCTCTCTTGCAGAAGAGCAGAATCCAGCAAGTCGCTATAGGTGGAAAGCGCGCCAATGCGGATAGCTTCGGCATCTCTTTTGATATAGCGCAGCTCTCTGGTGAAGCTGAGATCGATCAGGCACTTGAACTTACGCTTGGCGACATTGATCTGCACCATGATGTCTGTAGCTCCGCAGAGAGTTTGGTGATCAGGATGCTCCTGCATGAACTTCAGGGCTTCTTCAAGGCTCTGCGGCAGGAGGTAAGCCTCACAAGCATAGAGGCTGGAGGATTCCTGCGGGACATATTCCAGAGACTTCTTCTCACCCAGAAGGGCTTCCACTGCCCGCAAGTGAGGCGGAACAATCTCCTCATTCCGCGAGGCCAAATCCAGCATGGCGCGGAGGATGCTGTCGTAACCGGTGCAGCGGCAGAGATTGCCTTCCAGCCCTGCCAGCAGCTCTTCCCGGGAAGGGTGAGCCCGCTCGGCAAAGAGGGCAAAGGCACTCATCACGAAGCCTGGACTGCAGTAACCGCACTGGGTGGCGTGAAACTGCAGCATGGCCTCCTGGATGGGATGAAGCTGCTCGGGCGTGCCCAAGGCTTCGATCGTGATCAGGTGTTTACCATGCAGACGGGCAGCGGGATAGAGGCAGCTATTGATTGCCTCGTAGCGGATTCCGCCCTCTCTGGCTTCGGCAATTGCCACGGTGCAGGCACCGCAATCACCTTCGTTACAACTGCATTTAGTTCCGTAGAGTCTCAGTTCCTTCTGCAGATAGTCCAGTGCTGTCATTCCTGGAGGGATCACAGCGGTTCTGGGCACACCATTCAGGAAGAACTCTATCTTGTTGTAGAGATATCTCATGGTAACTCCTGATCTGTGGGGTATTTATTGCTTGGCTTTGGCCTGGTTTGCCACGGCTGCTGTGGCGGCAGCAAGCTCTTCCTCGCTGGCCAGATAGTAGCGCTTGGTCACCTTCATCTCGCTATCAAAGTGGTAAACCAAAGGAATCCCGGTGGGAATATTGAGCTTCACGATCTCGGCATCGCTGATGCCATCGAGGTTTTTGACTATTGCTCTGAGGCTGTTGCCATGAGCGGCGATAATCATCCTGCGTCCGGCAATCAGCCGGGGAACTATCACTTCATTCCAGAAGGGCATGGTTCTGGCGCAGGTGTCTTTGAGGGATTCACAGGTGGGTATCTGGCTGGGATCAAGGTGTTTGTAACGCGGATCAGAGCCGGGATAACGGGGGTCGCTTTTCTCCAGGGCAGGAGGGGGAACATCGAAGCTGCGGCGCCAGAGGGTAACCTGCTCCTCGCCGTATTTGGCGGTGGTTTCGGCTTTGTTCAGGCCTTGCAGGGCTCCGTAGTGACGCTCGTTCAAACGCCAGTCGTTATGCACGGGAATCCACATCTGATCCAGCTCATCCAAGCCAATCCACAGAGTGCGGATGGCGCGTTTGAGCACGCTGGTCCAGGCTTCATCAAAGACAAAGCCCTTTTCTTTGAGGCGTTGTCCTGCGGTTTTGGCTTCCTGCAGACCTTTCTCGGAGAGATCCACATCCGTCCAGCCGGTGAAGAGATTCTCTTTGTTCCAGGTGCTTTCGCCGTGGCGAACTAGTAATATCTGATACATATCTATATAACTCCTGTTTTATTAGTCTTTGCAGCCGGGTTCTGCCGGCTTGGTTTTGTAAACAATGGCATTGCTGAGCGCTTCCACGCTGCGGGCCAGAATGAAGAAGTAATCCGAAAGACGGTTCACAAAGCTCAGGATCAGCTCCGGAACTTCCTCACTACGGGATAGGGCTATGATACGGCGTTCCGCCCTGCGGGCAATGGTGCGGCAGACATCCAGCTTGGCAGAAGCAGGCAGAGATCCCGGAACCACAAAGCCTTTGAGCTCCAGCCGGTCTTCATAGAAGTGCACTCTGTCGGTGAGTTCATCCACATCTGTCTTGCAGAGCGGAACGGGATAATCCCGGCTGGGTGAGGCAAGGGTTCCCATCACGCGGTAAAGCTTGTTTTGCAGCTCGATCAGTTCCTCTTTCATCTCGGTGGGAATCAGATGCTTGGCTTCCCCGATGTGGGCATCCAGCTCGTCCAAGCTGCCATAGGCATCCACGCGGAGCTCATCTTTGTAAACTCGCTCCCCACTGAAGAGCGAGGTCTGTCCCCGGTCTCCGGTTTTGGTCGTGATACTCATCAGTGCATCGCTATCACGGAGATTTCGACCAGACCATCTTTAGGAAGTCTGGCCACCTGGATGGCTTCCCGGGCAGGGTAGGGTGCACTGAAATATCTGCCGTAAATCTCGTTCAAGACTGCAAAGTCGTTCATATCCTGCAAGAAAACCGAGCACTTCACGATGTGGGCAAATCCCATGCCGGCTGCATCCAGGATGGCTTTGATATTGGCAAAGACCAGATTGGCCTGAGCTTCAAAACCGTGCGCCAGATTACCGGTCTGCGGGTCGATCCCCAGTTGTCCGGAGATAAAGAGGATTCCATTCTTTTGAATAGCTTGGGAATAGGGTCCGATAGCGCTGGGTGCGCGGTGTGTCATAATTGATTGCATGATATTCTCCTTATGTTATACTAATGCTTTTCTTGCCACCAGGATTTCATCCATCACCTGATTCAGGGCGACATATTGAGGGTGGTCTTTGACCAGGTTGTAAAGCAGCAGCTTCCCTTCCCGGATATTGCTGTCTCTCAGGAGGATCAACAGAGAGCAGCCCCGCTTTCGGGCATTGAGCTTCTCGGCTTCGACCTCCAGGTTTTCCGTGCTGATCACGGTGGTGATCTCGTGCTGATGCATCTCTGTGGCTATCTGCAGGATCATGATCTCCATCTGTTTGGACTCCGCACAGATATAGACCGAGAAGGGACTCTCCTCCCGGCTAAAGTTCCGGCGCTGCTCCATCACTTCAAATATTGTATCCAGGTTCAGGTAAAAACCAACTGCCGGGATCTTCTGATTGGTGATCTTCTCTGCCAGATAGTCATATCTGCCTCCCCCACCAATCACCAGCTTCTCATCACCCTGGCGGATTACAAAGTCAAAAACAGTCTCGTTGTAATAGGAGAAGTTCTTTACCAAAGTGCTGTTAATCACATATTTATGTGCCAGATTGGCTTGAATCTGTTTCACCCACACGAAGTTTTCCTTGCACTTGGGGCAGAGGTAATCGCTGATCTTGGGAGCATCCTTCAGGCAGGAAACGCAAGCCTCTTTGCCGCAGGCAGTGGAGGCCACTGGATTGGCATAGAGCTCTGTGTAACAGGATTTGCAGAGCTCGGTTTCATTCTCCCGGAGATACTTGTGCATTGCCTTCTTATAGAGATGATTGCACTGCTCGCAGCCAAAGCTGTTGATCTCCAGATAGACGTCGCTTAGCCCCAGATTCTGGCAGAGCTTCATGCCCAGGCAGATCACTTCATTCTCGCTCAGGATGCTGGAGCTGCCCAGGAACTCCACGCCCAATTGGTAAAATTCCACCGGTGCCAGATTGCGGTCTTTACGGAACATGGGACCATGGTAGTAGAAGCGGTAGATCTCGCCAGGTTTGATCATCCGGGCAGTGTGATGCAGCACGCTGATGGTGCCTTCCGGACGCAAACTGAGCAGGCTGATATTGTGATCCGGGCCGTCCAGGTTGAGCACGTGATTTGCCACTCCATCGGCCTGATCGTCGTTCATGAGGGCAGTGATTCCTTTGTGTAAAACCTCATAATCCTGCAGAATGGAAAGCCGGATTTCCTGATAGTTGTACAAAGACATCAGATGATCCACCCGGTTCTCGATGATCTTCCACTTCCACACATCCGAGGGCATAAACTCATGAAAATTACGCTGTTTAATCGGCATCACTCGCTCCAATACACTTTTGGTAATCTTGAAGAAGAAGTCATAATCTGTCAATCAAAACCTGTAGAGCCGACGAAAAGATCACTATAACTTCATCACTTCATCTCCTCATCACGTTCTGACACTTTCGCTGGCCTCACATTCTGCACCCATAAAAAACCCATCTCATACCCATAAGACACGCATGAGTTTACATGGGTGTCACATGGGTGTCACATGGGTGTCTCATGGGTGTCGTATTAGAAAGTATGGGACAAAGTCCATATCGTCCATTGGTTCCATTAATGGCAAATCCCTGTCAATCTGTTCAGTCTGTATCGTCCGTGTTCTATCAATGAACTACCGCCATGCGACTGATCACTTCCCTACCACCTGCTTTCAAACGGCAGAAATATATCCCCGTGGATACTGACTTGCCGGAAGCATCTCTGCCGTCCCAGGCTATCTGGTGACTACCGCTGGCAAGGTTCGTGTCCAGGATGTCCAAAAGCTTCTGGCCTCGTATGTTATAGATGCTCATCTGTACCCTCTCAGGGCTCTTCAGATCAAAGCTGAGCGTAGTAGCTCCTGAGAAGGGATTGGGATAGGCTGAGAGCCTGATAACCGGACTGGGAATGGAGTGCTCTGAATTGGAGACGGTTGCATTAAAGGCTGCAGTGCAGTCGAGATAGATCAACCTGTAGCCTTCCTGCACATATACCATGTTATCGTGAATAGCCAGTTTGGCGGAGCTTTCTGGCACAATGTGGCTGGCCACAAGCTCTGTAAGCCCTGCGGGAGTGATCCCATAAACCCGCACAGCAGAATTCCCCAAGACCACCAAAGCATCGTCTTTCACGGCAAAATCCGTAATACAACCCAGATCAGTGTCAGAAATCAACTGCGGGCTATTAGGATTCGTCACATCGTAAACCAGCAAGTGTCCATCATTTGTAGATACAAAAAGCTTGCCATCCACTTCGTCCAGTTTCATCCCCCGAGACGCTAAGTTCAACGAGGCAACTTGAACAGGTGTTTCGCCCGCGCTCCACTGATAGATACGTAAGTTGTTGCTGGCATTGGTATCGTATGTCAGATAAAGGAAAGAGCCGCTCAGATCTGATTTGTATACCCAATTCAACTCACTTGGCCAACCCAGCAAGATTGGTTCCTGTGGATCGCTTATATCATAAAGACTTATCCCTCCCCACATGCTCACTAGCAGCATTATATCACCATCAAACCTGATATCATTGTTGCAACTATACGTATAGCCGGAGAAGCTGCTCTGCAGTATGGGCGTAGTGGGATTTGACACATCCCAAATCCTTATGCTAGGAGGTAGAGGATCCATTGGGTCGTCGTGACTTGATGAAGTTACCATCAGTCCACCTCTTGCAGCGACAACCGTCACTTCTTCCACTTCTATGGTCTCCAGGTTGATATCTGGTGACAAGGGATCTACAACCAGCACGCCACTTGAGACTCCAGCATAGATCACATTATCCCCTGCACTGATCGAATTCATTTCACAATTGATTAGATCAGTACCATAGAGTGGGGTTTGAGAAAGCTCAACAAAACAGAATGTCCCACCTGAGTCTATTTTTATCAAGCGATTGTGTCCATCCGTGACCCATCTAGTCGAAATCGAGACTTGATTATCTGTGCCCAGTAACAAGGGCTGAGTTCCCGTAATATCATAAATCTCCGCCCAGTAACTTTCCATATGTGTAGCATCATGATAGAGCGGAAGCACCAAGTAACCATCAAGGACATTAACACCAGCACTGGCATATGCTATAGGTCCACTCCATATATCATAAAGAAAGATCGGATTCTGGAGATCAGAGAGATCGTATACATGAACTTCATAGGAGTCATTATAGATTGCCAGATTGTTCCAGACACCTTTAAGAGGATAGCCAAAGTTATGGTTTAGGGTAAGGGGATCATCAAATGTACCGTTATTGTTAAGATGAACCACTTTACACGGACCAGATTGATGATCGACCACGATATCCTGGTTCATCGGAAAAATACGACGGGAGTTCTCTAAGAAAATACTGTCAGAGAGAGAGATCGATGATGGTGTATTGATGCTGTAAGTTCTAAGATATTCATCCTGCAGAGTGATCAAATAATCTCCCATCAGGATTGCTCCATACGTAGTACCCTGGCAAGACTGGCTGGAGCTCAGTACTGGCTCAGACGGATTGCTGATATCATAGAGTAGTAGAATTCTATCAGACACCACAGCCAGCCTTTGCCCTTCCAGAGCTAGTTTCCTATAATTGGTTTGTTGACCTGGTATCGGCAAGCCGATCTTGTTTACTTCGGTGGGTTCTAAGAATTCATCCAACAAAAAGACCAGCAGTTTGGAGCTATCGATACTGAGAGGATTATCTACGAACAGAACATAGGCGTAATCACCAGAGGATTGATACGCAATCAAGTTGCCATAACCAGAGTAGAAGCTTCCTATCTCGGTAATCTCAGCAGTCTGACCATAAAGGGCCACGAACGGAACCAATCCCAAAAGCAGGATCAGCACCAGTGTGATGCAACAGTATCTCATGATATCCTCCCCGGTTCAGCCTGGCTCCCTGTTTATTGTGTTCTGTGGACTTTGACAGAGAACCTTCGACTGACCTTCTCCAAGTTCTTTTGCAATTATTGTTCCTTATGATCAACTAACTTGGGTAAGCTCGTATTGAGGACTATTGAACAACTGCCTTGAACCCCTTGCATTGCTATCTGTGCAAGGGCATTACTCTATTGGGCTATCAATTTCACAGGTAGTGGATCGATCGGGAACCCCGCCCTGCGGGGTGGCATCTGCATAAGCCCATAGTGAAGGCG
>JAEZUG010000059.1 GCA_023421135.1 Candidatus Cloacimonadota bacterium
TCCTGGGCTATATTCAACGTCCTCCACTTCGTTCCGGACTTCCTGGCTACCTCGGGATATTCTGCTCCTTTTCACACAGTCTCGAAGGCAAGAATCCATATTTTTAATGTGTCCTCTGTGGTGAAAAAAATCCTTAACTCTGTAGTGCTCACTTGACAGAAAATCAGCTCCTGCAGGAAAGTAGAATCTGAGGTGATATGGACAGAGACATCTATTCCAACGAGATCCGGGAGATCATCCGGGCAGACCTGAAACGCACGGTGGGAGGCGAATTCTCCGCTCACCGGGAATATCCCTACTTCGTGAAGAAGACCTATTACGACATGAAGACGGAGATTGAAGGCCTGCCGCTCTATCCCCGGGAGCTGCCGGAGATCCTGCTGAATTGGGCGGGACTGGATCCGGCCACGCCTTGGAAGATGGAAGATTTTCTGGTGCTGGATCTGGAGACCAGCGGACTGAGCCGGGGCAGCACCATCGCCATCCTGATCGGCCTGGGTTACTTTGAAAATGGCCGCTATGTGGTGGAACAAGTCTTTTTGCCGGAGCCGGAGGCGGAGCTCAGTTCCTTTGATCGCCTCATCGAGCTGATGCAGACCAAGAGCGTGTTTATCACCTTCAATGGCAAGAGTTTCGATATCCCCATGCTGGAATCCCGCCTGCTCTACAACCAGATCTGGCTAAATCTGCGGGAGAAAGGGCACATCGATCTCTTGCATCTGGCGCGGCGCTTGTGGAAAAACCGGGCTCCGAATTGTGCGCTGGAGACTCTGGAATTCTACATCCTGGGGCATATCCGGGATGCAGAGCTGGATATCGAGGGTGCGGACATCCCGCAGACCTATTACCAATATCTGATCAATGGTGATCCGGAGCTGATTAACCGCATCTTTATCCACAACCAATATGACATCCTGCACACCGCCGCGCTCTTTGCCCTGATCGGTGATGCCATCAGCAACCCAGTGCAGGTGGGGGCAGATCATCGCATTGACTACTACGCAGTAGCCAAGCACTATCAGAAAGAGGGTAGAGAGGATCTGGCACTACAGATCATGGAAGAGCTTCTGAGGCAGGGAACGCTCTCTGCAGCTTTGGCACTGGATTTGGGCTTACTAACGAAGAAGACGGATAAAGCTCTGGCTTTGGAACACTTTAGGCGTGCTGCTGAACTTGACCACAGTGAAGCGATCCTGGAGCTGGCTAAGTTGCAGGAGAGCTTTGCCAAAGACTATTCTGGGGCACTTGGGTCTTGTGAACACCTCTTGCAGATTTATCTACGGAATTATCTGAACAACGAGAAAAAGATACAAGCTCTGCAGAAACGCATGCAGCGTCTGCAAGCCAGGCTGGAAAAGGCGGCTAATCCCCCAAAAAAGCGTTCAAAGGACTCTTTATCCGTGCCAAAACCTTCTGATAGCGGTTGCGGAGAGCATCAACCAGACTGAGGTCATCCTGCTCCAGCAAAGCTTTCTCGGTGGCTATTCTACCGTGGTCATAGAATTCTCTGGCGCGGGGCAGATCGATCATACTGAGGCTGGGACAATGGGCATCGATATAGATATCCGGCTTGTGTTCCAGCATCTCCTGAATGGCGATAAAAGCCTGATTTTGCAGAATGCTCTGCAGGAAGACCTGATGCAGATTCAGCTTGGAGGCACCGGTGCTGCGTCCAATCTCGATCCTGCCAGCACTGGTGGAAGCCGGAGGCAAGACGTTCACCGCGATACATATCTCTCCCGGCACCTGATCCCGGAACGCCACGGGCAAAGGATGCTCAACTCCACCATCCACAAAGAGATATTTTCCCCAAGCATGCGGAGCAAAGATATAGGGCAGGGAGGATGAGGCTCGCATGGCATCGGCATAGGAGCCCTTGTCAATCAGGATGCTGCGCTTTTGCACCAGGTCGTAAGCCACTGCCACAAAAGGGATGTGGCTACCTTCAATCTTGCGGTTATCAGTCCATTCCCGGAAGGTCTTGAGGATCACTTTACCATCAAAGACCCCCCTTCTGCCCAGATCCAGATTGAGCGGATTGTAAAGCTCGGCGCTGCGGAAATTGAGTGCCAGATCCATTGCTTCCAAAGGCTTGTAGCCACAAGCATGAATGGCACCCACGATAGCACCCATGGAGGTGCCAACGATACCAGTGATCTCAAACTCTGTTTCCAGAGCTGATAAAACTCCCAGATGCGCCAGTCCGTAGGCACTGCCGCCACCCAAAATCAGTTTTGCTTTCTTCTTCATGAGTGCAATTGTGCAGGGACTGTTTTTGTGTCAATGAAAGACAGACAAAAAGAAAGCCCGGAGTGAATCCGGGCTTGGTATATTTTTCTACAGTGACCAGACTCTAAATGTGGCCTTTGCCAACGCCTTTGACTTTGCAGCCCAGGGCTTTGTATTGACCAAGTGTCTCATCGCTGAGCAGATTTGAGCAATCCACAATTAGGGGTTTCTTGCCGGTCTGACTCACGACAAAGTCCGGCTTGAGCTGACGGTATTGATCGTGTCCAACGGCAAAGATCACCACGTCGGCATCCGGCAATACAGCGTCAAAATCCTTTTCCACACAGCTTTCATCCAGCTCCGGCCAGCTCTCCACATAGGGATCGTGGGTCTTGACCAGGGCGAAGTCCTTGCGCAGGAATTCCACCAGGGTCTTGGAGGGAGAGTGGCGGGTATCGCCCAGGTTTTCCAGGTAGGAAACGCCCAGCACGGCAACTTTGAGGTTGCGCAGCTCAGGATAGACCTGCTTGATCAGATCTATGGTATGCAGCGGCATTTTATCGTTGATATTCACGGAGTTGATGGCGATGTCGAGGGAGCCTTCCAGACCAAAGAGGGTGCCCATGGACCAATTGGCCAGCACGGGATCCTTGGTGAGGCAATAACCGCCCACACCGAGGCTGGGACGCAGCAGGTTATCATGCGTACCCTTGCGTTTACGGATGGCGTCGCGGACTTTAAACAGATCCACGCCGATCTGTTCGGCAAATTTCGCCCATTCCAAAGTAAGGGCGATATTGGTGGCGCGATAGCTGTTTTCCATCACTTTGGAGAGCTCTGAGGCATTGGTGTGATCGAGCTGAGTGAGAGGGAATTCTTTGACATTCAGCACGTTTGTGAGGAATTCCCGGCAGAGCTCGATGCTCTTCTCGTTCACTCCGGAGAAGACGCGCCAGAAATCCCGGATGGAAGCCACATACTTCTCGCCTGGCATCACTCTTTCATAGGAGTGGGCGACCAGGGGAGGATTGAGGGCGATGTCGATTCCACGCTTGGTGAATTCTTCTTCCAGAATGGGTTTCACGACCTTTTCACAGGTTCCGGGGGGAACGGTGGTTTCCACCAGGACAAGGCATTCGGGGCGGATGTGACGTCCCAGAGTGCGGATGCCTTCGCGGAAGGCAGTGAGGTCACAATAGCCCTTCTCGGCTTCGCCAAAGGCGGGCTTGGTGGCATCAAGCTGTATGTCCACCACCACGACGTCAACCAGGGTATATACAAAGTCTTCGCTGGTGGCTCTGAAATTCTGCTTTTCCACCACGCAGCGGTGGAAGATTTCCGGCACTTCTTTGTCGGAAGAGCTTACCGGGGGTACACCTGTGTTGATGGTGGGAACTTTCCAGAAAGAGCGAGCGGAGGCTCTCTGATGTCCGTGAACATAATAAATAGGTTTGCCGGAGGCATCTTCGGCATCTGCAACGACGGTGGCCATCACGCAGCCCACAAAGCCAAGACCTTGCACAGCTACAATTTTGCGACCCAAGGCACGTTGTTCTTTGGTGATCTGCTCGAGGATTTGGCGTTCTTTTTCGTTTTCCTCTGGGCTGGGCAAAGGATATTCCTTGCCGTCCGGGGCAATGGAAGTTTTCAGCATATTAGCTTCTCCTTTATTTTGCTAGGTTCCGGCTAGATATTTGTATGCCGCTGATATGTCAAGGACAAATAAGTTAGAAGTTAGAAGTTAGAAGTTAGAAGTGAGAAGTGAGGGCGCTCCGCTACCTGTCACTGATTACTTGTCACTTGTTACTTAACCAATGCCAGCAGGTTCTTCACATGGCTGCGCCAACTGAACAGCGCCAGACGTTCCTTACCTTTACGGATCATATCTTCCTGCAGAGCCGGACTCTCGAGTATTTCCCGGATGCGGGAGGCTATTGAGGCGGGGTCTTCCGGGTTAAAGGTCAGAACTGCAGTGCCGCCGATCTCCGGCAGGGAAGAGCGGTTGGAGCAGATCACCGGCACTCCGCAATAAAAAGCTTCCAGGATGGGGATGCCAAAGCCTTCATAGAGCGAGGGAAAGACATAAAGTGATGCATTTCGGTAGAGAGCAGCCATCTCTTCATTGGTTACAAAACCAGGAAATATCACGTTCCCCGGAAACTTCAGCTTTTTCTGTTCCAAATAGATAGCCTCAGAGCCATTCCAGGGAGAGCCAGCGCAGATGAGATCGTATTCCCCTTGTATCTCCTCCGGCAAAAGATTGTAAGCCCGGAGCAAGTTCACGTGGTTTTTACCGGGATGTTCCAGCCTGGAGATATAGAGCAGATACTTCTTGCTGGTGCCCAGCTTTTGCCTCAGAGCTTCCTCGGAGACAGGATGATCCAGTTTATCTGGGTTGTAGCCATTGTAATTCACTGTGATGCGGGTGGGTTTGATGCGGTAATAGCGGAGGAGGTCGTTCTTGGTGTTCTCGCTGATGGCCTGTATTCTGCGGGCTTTGGCCAGGTAGTGAGGAATGAGCTGCTTCACGTAGAAAGTGCGAAAGCGATCGTACTTGCCGGGGATATGGAACTGGGATAGGTCGTGAAAAGTGAGCACCACGTTTTCCGGATAGCGCGCCAGAAGCCTGCGGTTACCGGCTGGCAGGAAGACAAGATCATAGCTCTTGAGCTTCACTTTGAGGGGCAGCAGATAGAGATGCCAAAGCATTGAAAAGAGTGGTCGCTTCAGCCATTCCGCCAGATATATGAATTGTAACCTTGGATGCCGGAGCGGGAACACCCGTGCATCAGAGGGATGAATCAAGAGCCAGAGTTGATGCTCCTGATCGGGCTTTTCGTCACCGAGCGCCAGAAGCTCCTGCACGGTGGAATTGATATAGTCGGAGATGCCGGATTTGCCATCGTCATAGGCCAGGCAGCTCACCAGTATCTTCATGAGTTCCTGCCTTTCCAGGCATAGTATCTTTGTGCCAGACGGTAGATTGGAGCCTTGGGCAGCCAGTCCAGCCTGCCACGGCGGAGTAGGTAGGCAGCGTCCCGCAGAGTTTCCATGCCGGCAGAAAGTAGCACAGAGCGGGTGAAGGACTTCTCTTCAGGATGCTCGGCATAGTGTTCGGTATAGATAGATGCCTCAGCCTTGCCTTCGCCCAGATAGCGTTTTTTGATCTGTTTCAGGTTGTAATTGTGCGAGTGCCAGACCTTGGCATCCTTGGCATAACCAATTCCATATCCCAGACCTTTCATACGCCAGCTCCACTCAATATCCTCAGAATAGCGGATATCTTCGTCAAAGGGATGCTGCAGGATCAGATCGCGGCGCACAGCCGAAGAGGCAAGGGAGAAAAAGTGTTTCCAGGTGGCGGCGATACTGCCATCACCAAAGGCGCGGTCATAGTCCTTTTGCACCAGAGGATGAGCGTCCGGACGGGCAATCTGGCAGGCATAGGAAGCCGCCATAGAGGGATCGGTTTCCAAGGGTAGAACCAGCTCGGAGAGCCAGAAGCGGTTCTGCGGAACGCAATCCGCATTGTTGAAAACAATGATCTCCCCGGAGCTCTGGGCAATGGCTTGATTCAGCACTTTGCCGGGGATATAATCTTCGGGTTTGATCCGGTAGCAAATCTTGGCGCCGGACTCTTGCAGCAGTTCCCAGCTTCCATCTTGGGAGCCGGAATCCACGCAGATCAGCTCATAATCCTGCCTCTCCTGCAGCTTCAGCAAGCGAAGAGTGTATTTGAGCCAAGGCATCTCGTCCTTGGCCCGGATGATGATACTGATCATAGATCAATTTCGACTCTGGTCTCGTTAATTCCCCCGTAACGACGGCGGGCAAAGCTGTTGCTGATGGATTGGATGATTCTGATGCCACGGCCGGAGACGTCCAGCCCGTCCTCAAAATCATAGGGATTATCTATGCTGTAATCCTGGTTTTCCGGGATCCATTCGATTCCCTTATCCCAGAAACGGATGGCGAGCTTGGTCTTCGTTAGCCGGAATTCTATCACGATCTCAGCATCTTCCTGGAAGTGATAACCGTACTGGATTATATTATTTAGAAACTCGTCCACGATCAATTCCACTCTGGCAGACAGAACAGAATCTCCGGTCCAGTTCAGCACCAGATTCTCGCAATCCTGAGATACCTTGCCCACTCCTTTGAGAGCGGAGAGCAGAATAAAGGTGTAATGGCGGGTAATGTAGTCCACGGCGTCCTCCACCAGGTAGTCTATGCTATTGTGATTGTGTATCTGGAATGAGAAAAGGGTAAAGTCGTCGGCATCGGTGTCATATTGGTGGGTAGTGAGGAATTGCTTGATTTTGTGAGGGATAGTCACGCAGCTATCCAGATCTAGCTCCTGGCTCACCATATTCCTCAGCCCGTCCAAGCCCAATTGATCATCAGTACCGTTGCTGCACTCATAAATACCATCTGTGAACATCAGGTAGATATCGTTGGGATTCAAGGGGATGTGGATGATATCGTCATCATCATACTTGGTTCTCTGCATCCAGCCCAGGGGTAGGGAGCCTTTCTCATCATGCACATGGAAGGTGTTTTCCACCTTGTTCATGCGGATCAAAGGCGGATGCCCGGCATTGAGGAAGCGAAATTCCTGCGCCTCCATATCCACAACGCCCATCATCAGGGTGAGGTAATTGCTCTGCAGGAAGAGATCTGAAAAGAGGCGTTCATTGAGCTTGGTAAAGAGTTCTGCCAGGCTGCGGTCGTCCTTGTAAGCCTCTATGAGGTGCTTGATGCTGGATTTGATAGCAGCCATCAGAAGAGCGGCCTGCACTCCGTGACCGGAGACGTCTCCCACATAGACTACATACTTCTTGTCATCGAGTTTCAAACGGTCAAAGAGATCTCCGCCCACGGCATCAGAGGCTTGGTAATAGGAAGAGAATACCAAGTCTCCATCCACGCTGATCCACTTGGGGAGCATGGCTTTTTGGATGCTGGAGGCAATGGTAAGATCCCTGCGAAGGGTCTCAATAAGCTGCAGATTACGCTTTTCTGAGCGCTTAAGCGTGATGGTGTTTTTCACCCGTGCAAGTAATTCGAGACGGGAAACTGGCTTCTTGATGTAGTCGCTGGAGCCTGTTTCAAAGCCTTTGTTCACGGATTCGTCGTCCTGATTTGCGGTGACCAGAATCACCGGTAAATCGGCTTGTTTTTGCTGGATTAACTGGCAGGTATCGTAGCCATCCAACCCGCTTCCCATGTGCACATCGAGCAGAACGAGATCAAACTCGTCCTGATCAACTTTTTCCAAGGCTTCTTCGCCGCTGTGACACTTGTCCACTTGGTAACCGTTTCGGATGAGAATGTTTGATATAATGCTGAGAATAATGTCATCATCATCGACGACCAGGACTCGTGCATCAGCTATCATTTTCACCTCATTGCTGGTTTTTTATACCCGTATTGGAAAGCCGAAATCAGTCAAGAATTATCTTCAGCTTGCGCAGTTTATCGGGGGGTCAACTACCGAATAGAACGCGAATGCACGCGGATGATGCAGATGATAATATTTAATCGGATTTCTCCCACAAATGCACACTAATGAAAGATCACAAATGAGCACAAATTTGTCCAATCTGTTGAATCCGCATAATCCGTAATGAACCCAAGCTTTTAATCCTGAAATCCTCGAGAAATGAACCTTTTGTCTCCCAGCTCCACACTGCGGGTCTTGTTACCTGTCACTGGTCTCTCCCAGACTAGACACGCATGAGACACCCATGTGACACCCATGTGACACCCATGTGACACCCATGTGAAATCATGCGTGTCAGATGGGTATGAGATGCGTTTCTGTTGTGTGTCGAATTAGGGAGAGACCATTCAGTCCATATAGTCCACAACTAGCATCTATTAGTTGATAACGCTTCTTCATAGCTTTGATCCGAGGAGTGGCTTCAGGTCGATGTCTGTTTACTCAAGATCGCCCCTTTCAGGGCTTTCCAGCAAACAGCTCCACATTCACCCTCTAATCCCTAGTCCCTAGTCCCTAATCCCTGGCGCAGCCTTTTATCTCCCAGCTATACCACTCACACTCTAGTCCCTAATCCCTGGCGCAGCCTTTTGTCTCCCAGCTATACCACTCACTTTCTTGTTACTCGTCACTTGTTACTGGTCATTTCCCAAAAGACTATTGACGAAAAATCCCCTCTTTGGGAGTATGGTAATCATGAAACAATTATACTACATTGTACGCAAAGTCTGTTTTATGCTGCTACTGGCAGCCTTGGGTTCCTGTGCCCAAAACAGCCAAAACATCTTTCCCCTGGAGCAGGTTTATCTGAGTCCTCAGAGTCTGGCAAGCTCGCTCACAGCCTTGCAGAGGGATCACAGTGATCTGTGCTCGCTGCATCTTTTGGGTTTCTCTTCAATCGAGGGCATTCCCATTCAAGCTCTTAAGATTGGTAGTGGTGCTCAGAAAGCCCTGGTGATCGGCCAGCATCATGGAGATGAAGTGCTGGGAGTCGAGGTAGCTATGCAGATTGCAACTGAGCTTCTGGACGGCTCGGAACTCAGCCGCAGGTTGCTGCAGCATTATGAAGTGTGGATCGTTCCGACTCTGAATCCGGAAGGCTGGAGGATCGTGCGCAGTGGGGTTTACCAGTGGAAACGAAAGAATAACCGCGACACCAATGGCAATGGCAACCTCGATGTCCGTGATGACGGGGTCGATCTGAATCGCAACTATCCGGTGTTTTGGGAACAGGATAAGCTGGTGTCAGTTAGTGATCCCTTTTTCAAAGGCTCAGCTCCGGCAAGCGAGGCGGAAACTCAGGCCATCATTGCTTTGGCGGAGCGGGTAAGATTTGAGCTGGCAGTGTTTTATCATAGCTCTTCCACAGGTATGTATAGCGAGAAGATCTTTATGCCAGCCTACGATCGTGCAGATGCTGCTCAATCTGCTGCAATGGAAGAGCTCTCGCAGATTGTGGAGCTGTATTCCTCACAAGTGCAAAAGGACTACAGCAAGGAAGCTTACGACGTTCCCCGCGGGATGAGCTCCAAGGTCGGGAATGCGCGCAATTACTTTTTTCACACGTACGGAACCAAGGCCTTTCTGGTGGAGATAGGCGGTAAAAATCAGACCGGTAGTGCTATCGTTCATCCACCTGCCCGGATCATGCAGCAGAACCGTCTGCAGCACTCCCGGGCTTTTCTGAATCTGCTTTACAACTCTATAAGCAGCCCCCAGGGCGAAGGAGCACAGTGAAGATTCTGGAAGCATTAAGGAACCCCAATTCCCAGCTCTGTGTGATGCTGGATAGCTTGTATGACGGGGTTTATATCGTTGATCCCAACCGCACCATTCTCTATTGGAACAAGGCTGCAGAGGAGCTCACCGGCTACAGCGCCGAGGAAGTTCTGGGTAAGAGCTGCCGGGACGACATCTTAAATCACATCGATGAGAATGGCATTTTGCTCTGCAGGGGAGCTTGTCCACTGCTTAAAGCCATGAATTGCCGTGGCAAGACCAGCGCCAAAGTTTATCCCAAGCACAAGCACGGCAATCGCTTCCCGGTCGAGACCCACGTTTCCACTCTTCTGGAAGAGGATGGCACACTGGTGGGAGCTGTGGAAGTATTCCGCGACATCTCGCTTCAGGAAGACTACCGGATACTGCAGGAGAAATTTAACAACATGCTGCGTAAATACGTCTCCGATGCCACCTACAGCGGTATTGAGGATGTATTGCGTTCAAACCTCAATTCATTTGATACCCGGCAGGTGGATATGAGCGTGCTGTATCTTGATGTAGTGAGCTTTACCACCTATTCAGAGTCCAACCCTGCTACCGAAGTTGTGAAGATGCTCAATAATCTCTTTGGCATTTGCGAGGTGGTGATCCGGGAGAACTATGGCGATATCGACAAGTTTATCGGCGATGCTGTGATGGCAGTTTTCCACGATGCCGGTGATGCCGTGCGAGCTGCTATCAAGATCTTGGAAACCGCTCTGCCGCAGATGAATGAGCAGCGGGAACAGAATGGTGAGCCGCAGATTCAGGTGAGAATCGGGATAAACTCCGGCTTGCTCTTGCAGGGAGACGTGGGCACAGAGCAGAGACGGGACTTGACCGTGATCGGAGATACTGTGAACGTGGCAGCCCGGGTGGAAAAGGCAGCCGTTCCGGGATGTCTGATGATCTCCGAGGCCTGCAAAGCCAGGCTGGCTCCCGCTCTGGCGGAACGTTTTGAGTATCACCACTCTGAACTACTGAAAGGCAAGACGGAAGAGATCAAGCTCTATATCTGCAAGAGCTGTAATATATAGCGTCATCATATTTTATAGGAAAGGAGCCGGAGAAGATGAACAACAGACCAAGCTGGCAACAGTATTTTATGGAGATGGCATTTCTGGCTTCCAAGCGCAGCACCTGTCTGCGCCGGGGTGTGGGTGCCGTTCTGGTGCGGGACAATCAGGTGATCTCCACCGGTTACAATGGCAGCCCCAAAGGTGTGAGACATTGTGCAGAAGTGGGATGTATGCGTTCACAGCTCAATATCCCCTCCGGGCAGCAGCATGAGCTCTGCCGCGGTGTGCATGCTGAGCAAAACGCCATTATCCAAGCTGCAATCAACGGCAGCAGTACTCGGGAATGTGTGTTGTATTGCACGCATCAGCCCTGCAGCATCTGTGCCCGGCTGATCATCAATGCAGAGATCAGAACTGTTTATTGTGCTGAGACTTATCCCGATAAGCTGGCAGAAAGCCTCTTTGAAGAAGCCGGGGTTGAGCTGATCCACTTTCATCGGGAGACTCAGGTGATGGAGAGATTGATTTGAAGCTGCTCAAAGGATTTTCCACCCGGGATCTGATCCTGATCGGCATCCTGGCAGCCATTGGTCTGGCGATCAAGCCGATCGTCTCTCCCATCTCCAAGGCAGTGTCCGCGCCTCTGCTATTGCCCGGAGGTTCTTTTGCCGGCGGCTTTTATATGATGTGGATGGTGCTGGCTGTGATGCTGACCGGCAAGCCCGGAGCTGCCACGATCTTTGGAGTGATTCAGGCGGTGGTGGTGCTGGTGCAAGGTTCATTTGGCAATCATGGAGCTCTCTCGCTGATCACCTATACGATGCCGGGTTTGGTGGTGGATGCTTTTGCCCTCTTGATTCTGGGCAGAAACAAGCTCCTGCTGCTCAATCATCTGGTTCTGGTAGCTCTGGCCAATATGACCGGGGCGCTGCTGATGTCTCTGATCATCTTTCGTCATCCTCTGCCTCTGGTAGTGGTATCGCTCTGCACGGGGCTGGCTTCCGGGATTGTGGGCGGTTATTTGAGCTGGTTTATAGATTTTGAGCTTACAAAACTGGGTTTGAACCCCAACAAGGATAAATGATGCGTAAGTACAACTTGTTAATAGTTATCCTGCTGCTAGCCTTTAGCTTGCAGGGCTTTGAACTGGTGCTGAAGAATGGCGTGAGCGGGGACTTTCCCAATGCTTCCTTCACCTCTTTACCCAGAGAGGATCTGGTGACCTACCGCACTCGTGAAGAGGGCACCCGGCGGGATACCTGGCAGGGAATCCGGCTGGATAACTGGCTTAGAGAGAATGACCTGCGGGATTGGACTGTGATCCGTTTTGAATCCGACGACCGCTATCTGGTGAGTTTTGAGCAGGTGGCTTTTGACACAACATCCTGCTGGCTGATGATGCAGCAGAATGGCCGGGAATTTGCTCCGGAGGAATACCGGGTGATCTTCCCCAATCTCACGCAGAATCATTGGGTGCGCAACATCTCCCGCATTGTGCTGGA
Source organism: Candidatus Cloacimonadota bacterium (assembly GCA_023421135.1). Taxonomy (GTDB): domain Bacteria; phylum Cloacimonadota; class Cloacimonadia; order Cloacimonadales; family Cloacimonadaceae; genus PHBP01. Next base: position 12,012 of record JAEZUG010000059.1, read on the forward strand.
AGACTTCCGTCCTTTGCCTCTGCCCAAGCGGATCTATCCTCTGCAGAGCCTGCTGGCGGGGCTCACTTTACACGAGAATCCCGCTCCCTTCGTAAACATCCGCGGCTACCTTTTTGAGGATATCATGCGGGCTCTGGGCAGCCGAAAGAAAGCTGAGGTAATACTCTGGACAACTGATGGTCTGAAGCTGAACCTGGAATATCCCAAGCATCTGCAGGGAGCCGTTTTGGAGCTTCATCCAGAGGGATACTATGGCTTGAAGAGTCCTCAGATCCCGGGTGGGATGTGGATGAAACACATTATCTATGTGCAGGTGAACAAGCGTGCCATGCTGGATACCGGCTCGTTCCGTAAAGTTATTGATCTGAATGGATTGCTGAGCTGGGAACTGGGCAGCCGTGCCAGCGTGAAGCAGTGGCTCACCCGTGGCACATCCAGGGGGAGCCTGCCGGCTTTTCTGGAAGCTCAGGGCACCGCTGCCGCACCTAATCTGCGCTATTTCCGGATATATCCCGGGAACTGATAGATTTGCTGAGCATTTCCGGGCTCTCTGTCTCTTTTGCTCAAAGCGGAGGAGCGGAGCTGGAGGTTCTAAAAGACTTTGATCTGGAGCTGAAGGAAGGGAACTTGCTTCTGCTCAAAGCCCCTTCCGGAACGGGGAAAACCACTCTGCTCAATGCTATCAGCGGAGTGCTTCCGCAGTATATCAGGGCGGAGCTTTCCGGTACCATATTATTGAGTGTGAAGTCTCCTGAGGGCTTGCAGCAGATAGATCTGCGCAGCGTTCCTCTCTGTGACAAGCTGGAATACCTGAGCTACCAGATGGCGGAGCAGTATTATTTCTTTCCCCAGATGGAGCATGAACTGGCCTTCAGTCTGGAGAACCTGGGAATCGAGCGGGGCATCATGCAAAGCGAGATTGACCGGGTGGCGCAGTATTTTGGGCTGGATGCCAAGCTAATGCTGGATGCGGCTCATCTCTCGGGGGGAGAAGCCCGGCTGTTGAGCTGGGCGATCACCGAGCTGATCAACCCTCCTTTGGTGCTTCTGGATGAACCTTGCAGAGGTGTCTCCGGCAAGAACCTGGAGCTGCTGGCTCACTGGCTGGAATCACTGAAGGAAAGGGGCAAGATGATACTCTGCGCCGAGCATCTTGGTGCCCTGGATGCTCTGGCAGATGGGGCGATCTCTCTGGAGAAACGCACTTGAGCACTCTAAAGATTCAGCTTCCCGGTTTCAGTTATCCCTATTCAAAGCCTCTGCTGGGGGAGATGTCTCTGGAGCTGGACTTGGCTAAGCTGTATATTCTTCAGGGTGATAACGGGGTGGGTAAGAGTAGCCTCCTGGAGCTGATCAGCGGGCATCTGCCCTGCCGGGCTATCAGTCTGAGCCTGGATGGCAAGGAGATCAAGCCCGGAGATTCCCGGCTGTATTATCTGCCGCAGAAGGCATCTGTATCTCTACTCGCGGTGAATCCTGCCGAGGAGATCAAGCTTTGGGCTTTGGCGCTGCGGGGCCGGGCAAGCACAGCGGAATTGGAAGCTCTGAGGGAAGCTGAGCCCTGGCGGGAGATCGGGATGCGTCCTTATGCCAAGCTTTCATCGGGGCAGTTGCGCCTGGCTTCTCAGATGGCTTTGCCATATTTGCTCGATAGATTCTGGCTTCTGGACGAGCCTTTTGCAGGCTTGGATACCAGCTCCAGGCAAGCTTTGCTATCATTGCTTAAGAAGAAGTTGGAGATGGGCTGTGGCGCTCTGCTGGTGAGCCACGAGGCAGCTCTTACTGGGCTGGAGAAGGCTGTAGTTATACGCTTGGAGGATGGCAGATGCATCCTCTGAGCCGGGTGCTGCTGGTGTTGTGGATTACTTCACTGGCTGTTGTCCTGAGGGATCCCTGGCTGCTTCTGGGGCTGGTGGGCTTTAGTCTGCTGCTTTCGTTGCTGCTCAGCCGCAGGCAGCTCGGTTCGTTGCTCAAATCACTCAGAGTAATCTTCCCGGTGATCCTGAGCGTGTTTCTGATCCAAATTCTCTTCCGCCGCGGGGGTAACAAGCTGCTGGATCTGGGTCTTATCAGCATCTATAGTCAGGGGCTGGAGCTGGGGCTGGAAGTAGCTTTGAGGCTGCTGATCCTGCTCTTTTCTGCCACTCTGCTTTCGGCTTTGTCCTATGCGGAGCTGCGCCTGGCCTTGCGGTGGCTACCAGAAGAGCTGAGCTTCCTGATCTCTTATGTATTGCATCTTTTACCGAAGCTGCGGGAGCGTCTGAAGCAGGTGAGCCAGGGCTTGAGGCAACGTGGTATCCTGCAAAAGGAGCTCTCTCTGAAAGAGAAGATCCTGGTCTATCGAATCTTAAGCCTCGCAGTGCTGGCTTCGCTGTTACAGAGCAGTGAGATGCAGGCAATTCAGCTGGAACTGAGAGGCTTCCGAAGACAGGGAAAGAAGAGCTTTCTCTATCACCGGAAGCCGTCAGTAATGGACTTCGCTATGGTTGTAGTACTAGTAGTTCTTAGCTTTCTGTTGGCAAGTCTGCATTATCATCCTTGATCACGTCTGTGAACTTGCTGTGTTCCTTGAATCTGGTCATGTGGAAGCGTCCGAAGAAGCTATCCACCATGGAGTAAACCACAGGGATCACAAAGAGGGTGAGCATTGTGGCAAAGAGTAATCCGAAGGTGAAGCTCACTGCCAGGGGTCTCCAGACTTGTGAGGATGGATTAGTGGAGAAGACCAGAGGTAGCATTCCTGCCACTGTGGTTGCCGTCGTGAGGATGATGGGACGCAGGCGGGCGGAGCCACTTTCGATGATGGCATGCCAGCGATCTGCACCATTTTCCCGCTCCTGATTGATGAAATCTATCAGCAGGATGGCGTTGTTGACCACCACTCCTGCCAGAGCCACCACAGAGATCATGGTGTTCAGCGAGAAGGCCAGGCCTGTGAGCAGCAAGCCAAAGATCACACCTATGAAGGCAAAAGGTATGGTGATCATCACGATCAGGGGCTGCACATAGCTGCGGAACTGGGACGCCAGGATGGTGAAGATGGCAAGAATTGCAATCAGGAAGGCATAGGCCAGAGAAGTGTAGCTCTTGCGCTGTTCTTCCTGCACGCCACCGAACTCCATGGTATATCCGGGGAAGCGCTGCTCGAAGTTTGAGAGCGTTCCCTTGCTGCCTCTCAGGCGGTCTCCCCTCAGAAGCGTTTGTACCTCAGAAGGTGTGCGCCTGCTGTTTCTTCCGTCTTTATCGTAATTGGTAACTGCGGCAGTCACACTGATCACGCGGTCGCCATCCCGGTGAGAGATGCGGGAGATGCCGCTGCCAATCTCGAACTCTGCCAGATCCCGGATAGCGATCAGTTCGCCCATACGGCTGCGAATCTTGAGGTTCTTCAGCATCTCCAGATCCTGAGTATAATCATCCTTGAGCTTCAGCAGAATGGGGTGTTCATCCACCCCTTCGCCTCGATATTGAGTTACTTCCGAGCCCGTGCTGGCTGTTCTGATAGTAGAAGCAATCTGGGCCACGGAGAGGCCATAGAGGGAAAGCAGCTCCTGCCTGGGCTTGATGCGCACTTCCAGCTTGCCTTTGTCGTTACTGTCTTCAATATCTGTCACTCCGGGGATGTTCTTGAGCTCCGACTTCACCACATCTGCAATGTAGGAAAGCCGTTCCAGATTTTCTCCCTTGATGCGGATATCCACATCATTACCGATGGGAGGACCACTCTGAGAGCGACCAAACTTATATGTATAGAGTCCCGGCAAAGTATCCAGGAACTTCCTCAGCGAGGTTTTGATCTCCTCTTCACTGTATTTCATATCCTTCAGTTCCACCAGGTCGATATTGAGCTGCGCATTGGAGGTCTTGACCTCACGCATACCCTGTCCGCCGATGGAGCCGATATTGCTCACCACAAACTTTACGTCCTGCTTTTCCTTCATGGTCATCACGTAGTTCTCGACCTCAGAGACGACCCGCTCGGTCTCGTCCAAAGCAGTCCCGGTGGGAGTCTCAAGCTCCACAGAGATCATCTGCGAGGCAGAAGAGGGGAAGAATTCGAACTTGATGGCGCCACTGGCCAGGATACCCAAAGAGATCACAAAGAGCCCGATCACAGACCAGATAGTGATGGCACGGTGATGCAAGGCTTTGGTTACGAGCTTCCGGTAAACCTTAACCAAAGGACGGATCAGCCGCGTGGTTCGGTCTTCACCTGCCAGCTTCTTGCTGCCAAACTGATGGATATTATTGGGCAGGATGACCATGCTTTGGAACCAGGAACCCAGAAGCGCTATGGAGACCACAACAGGGAAGAGCGAAAGAAACTGCCCCATAATCCCGGTCATCATCAAGAGGGGAGAAAAGGCCGCCACAGTGGTTAGAGTGGAAGAAAAGACCGGTGAGATCACCTGATCCACTCCGGCTACGATGGCATCCCTGTGAGTATAGCCCAGCTCCCTGTAGCGATGGATATTCTCCAGCACCACAATGGAATTGTCCACCACCATTCCCACCACGATGATCAGCCCGAAGATGGTGAGGTTGTTCAGGGTTATATCAAAGAGCGGCAACATGATAAAGGTGATAAGGATGGAGAGTGGAATACCAATCGAGGCAAAGACAGCATTGCGCCAACCCAGGAAGAAAAAGAGCGCTATGAAGACCAGCAGGATACCCTGAATGGCACTGCTGCCCAGAGCGTTGATCCCGTTCTTCACGTCGATGGAACCATCGTTGCGAACGCTCACCTTCACGCCCGGCACCTTCTTCTCAAAATCCTTGATATAGGCTCGCACATCATCCATGATCTTGATGATATTGCCATCACCCTTCTTGTAGATAAAGATGCTGGTGCCTTCCTCGCCATTGAGCTTGGCGATTGTCTCCCGCCGGGAAAGCGTATCCGTCACCACTGCCACATCCGAGATGCGCACGCTGCGCCCGGAGGGATCGGAGCTAATGATCATGCTGCCCACTTCTTCCAGGCTGTTAAACTGACCCAGAGTGCGCACCAGGAATTCCGTTTTGCCATAGCGGGTGGTGCCACCGGGGATATTGAGGTTTCTGCCCTGGAGAACAGCCGATAGATCCGACAGGCTGATCCCATAGGCATCCAGCCGGGCTTGATCCACGTCCACCCAGATCTGCCGGTCTCGGGCACCGACCAGATCCACCTTGGAGATATTATCCAACCCCAGGATCCCTTCCTTGAGATCATCGGCAATCTTTCTGAGTGCCAGAGGGCTGAAATCTCCACTCACCACAATCTGGGAGATGGGATTTACCTCTCGCATATTGAGCCGCACGATGATGGGGTCAATTGCATCTGAGGGCAGATCGGTGATCTTGCTCATCTCGCGTACCACCAGATCATAGGCTTCCACAGGGTCTTTGGAAGGGTCAAAGCGGATCTCCAGAGTGGTGCGGCCTTCCTCGGTGCGGCTGGCGATGTAATCCAGCCCTTCCAGATCGGCAAGCTCGGTCTCCACCTTACTGGTGATCAATTGTTCAATCTCTTCAGGAGCCACTCCCGGGTAGGGAACGACCACTATCACTGCTCCAAAATCCACGGCAGGAAACTCTTCCCGGGGAAGGGTCACCATCACATACAATCCCACCAGCAGGATCGCCAGCGTGAGCATATTGATCAGGACGGAGTATCGTATGGCAGTATCTGCTACTTTCATGCCAGCTCCTTCTTACTGCCTGATCTCGACGAGGCTGCCCTCTTCCAGATTCTCAGCTCCGCTGGTCACAATTCTTTCACCGGGCTCGGCCCCGTTGGCGATCACCACAAACTCACCAATCACGTTCCCCAAGGTTACGGGACGCTTCTCGGCTTTTGTTTCCGGGGTCACAACATAAACATAAGTTTTATCATACTCCCGCACGATATTGGTGATATCGGTATAGAGCAGGTTATTATAGGTATCGGTGAGAATCTTGGCAGAGACCACCATGCCGGGCATGAGATTACGCGGAGAGCTGATCTCTATCTCCAGAGGATAGTTCGAGCTGCCCTGCAGGGGACTGATCCCAAAGCCGCGGATTCTGCCCTGATACTGCTCAGATGATCCCACCATAGAGATCACTGCAGTCTGCCCCACCCGTAGCTTGGCAATCTGGCTCTCACCCACTCCAGTCTTGAGAATCAATCTGCTGGCATTGGTGATCGTGGCAACCGGTTGTCCTGCTGCCAGAAACTGCCCCACTGCCACATTGAGATTGGAAATGGTTCCGGATTCCGGAGCGGTCAGATAGCTGCCGCTGAGTCCGCTGCGAGCTTGTTCCAATCCCGCTCTGGCACCTTCCAGCCCGGCTCTGGCGCCTGTGAAGGCGGAAAGCGCTGTGTTATATTCCGCTTCCGAGATCAGGTTGCGCTGGCGGGACTGCTCGGCATAGTTCAAATTACGCTGGGCATTATCAAAGGAGGCTTGTGCCGAAGCCAGGGCAGCCTGAGCTTGTTCCACCCGGATCTGCGAGACTTCGTTGTCCAGCCTGCCAATCCGTTCACCTTGAGCCACACGGTCTCCCAGCCTCTTGTAAAGCTGCAAAACCCGTCCGGCAGATTCGGCGGACATCACGATATTGGTGATCCCCTCCAGCTTGCCGGATACGGTGATGAAGTCACTCAGGGAACGCAGCTCCAGCTCTTCCACCATCACCGGCTGTGTGGTGTTTGCTGCTTTGGGGCCGGGCTTCCCACCGCGGTTGCAGGCAGAAACCAGGATCAGGATCATCAGGGACAAGAGGATCAATTTAGAGGATTTCATAGATTATCTCCACTTTGGATCAGGTTATTCAGGATTTGTGAGTCTGTAATACCCAGCAGTTGCTTCAGTGCTGCCCGGGCTTTTAAATAGTTGTAATAGCTGTTGTTCTGAGAGAGACGGGCAGCCGAGAGCATCAGATCTATATCCAAAAGCTCCGCGCTGGAAAGCATATTGAGGCGAAAACGTTCCTGCATCTGCTCATAAGTCTGCTCGGTGTAGCTCAGCGCCAGGTTGGAGGCCCTCACTTGCTTGGCGGCACTCACAAGATTCAGCACAGCCGCTTCCGTCCCGGTTTCCACTCCGCTACGCAGGCTGGAAGCCTCATAGCGTTTTTGCTGCAAGTCAAAGTAGGACTTACGCATGGCAGAATAGTTCCCCACCTGCGGGAGCAGCGGGATCGAGACATTGAGCATGATTTGGTTTGAGGCTTCAAAGTCCCAGCGCTCCAGGCCGTTCTCCTGGTATTGACGGCTTCCAGCCAGTGCCACAGTGGGCAGGAATGATCCCTGGCTGATCTTGTATGACCTTCTGGAAAGCTCCAGGCTGCGATCCGAGATCTTCAGTGCAATACTGCCGCTTTGGCCATAGTTCCTGGCTCTCGCTGCCAAAAGCCCGGTTTCTTGGGAATCAAAGCCCTGCAGAAGCGTGAGGATAGGATCTTCCGGATTGATGACCACCGGTTCCGGTATCGGACTGAAATCCAGATTGAGCAAGTCCCGCAGGCTCATCTGAGCCAGAGAAAAGGCGGATTGTGCTTGCAGGAGGCTCACTTCTTTGGAGGCCTTGTTACTCTCGAAGCGCAGGTAATCTGCATTGGAGATGATACCCGCATCACGTTTCAGAGTGGCAATTTCCAGATTGGTCTGAGCGGAGCGGTAGTCCTGCTCGTTCATATCCACCAGTGCCATGGTTTGCAGCACGGCCAGATACTTCGTCTCCAGATCGGAAAGCAGGGTCAGTTCTTGGTTTTGCAGCGCCAGATCAGACATCTCCACCCCGATCTCCGCCATCTTGTAAGCCTGCCAGAGCTTGCCGCCGGTAAACAGCGGCTGGCTGAGCTGCAGGTTGAAGGTGCGAAAGTCGTTGTTGAGCGTGATTGTGCTTCCACCGGCCTGCACTTCTGTGGCGGGATCCATATAGAGCAGGGTTCCGCTGAGAGAGAGATTGGGCAGGAAGGAACTGAGCGCCTGGTTCTTGCTCCAACGGGCAGATTCCCGGGCCGCAAGCTTGGCCTGATAGTCGTTGTTACCAGTCAGCGCCAGAGCTCTGGCTTCGTCATAGCTAAGGTTTGGAGTTCTGTTCACCTGCGCCGCCAGGGACGTAAGTAGCAGAAGCGGTATCATAAGGATCAATAATCGTTTCAATCTTCCTCCGTTGCTTGATAAAAGTGATCTTCAGGCATACATGGGATAGCCTCCAGGAGCTCTTCCAAGGTCTTGCGCTCCACGTCCATGTGCCGCATTCCCAAGCGGAAGATATAATTCATGATCTGAGGCATCTCGCCTTTATCCAGCATTGCTTTGCAATGTTCCTCTTTTTGGATGGGAATAGGACCGGTGAGCAGCTCGTAACGCTGGCGAACTGCATCCATAAGTTCTTTACGGGTTACGGATTGCCAGCAGAAAGAAAGCACCAGCCACCATTCCGGGGGTGAGAGAGCGAGCTTGCGCAGCTCTTCCAGCACCAATTGGCGCAGCAGACGATGCCCCCGCTTTTGCAGATGAAAGACCTTGCGCGGAGGGTTATTGCCTTCCACTTCCTGCTCTCCCCCGATCATCTGGCGTTCTTCCAGACTCTGGAGAGCCTTGTAGATGGAGGGCAGCTTGATTCCTCCCCAAACGGAGATCTGCATTTCTTCCACAATCTGTCCTATCTGATAGCCGTACATGGGTTTTTTCTTCAGGAACCCCAGCACAACCAGTTGTGGCTTGGCCATTCTTACTCCTTTTTCTACTACTATTTAGTAGAGTACTCGCATTTCTAATAGTCATAATAATCATAGTTGAATTTCTGGCAAGGTTTTTTTGGGGCGTGGTGGTGTGGTGGAGTAGAAGCGGTTGCCGAACCGCCTTCAGACACTTTGAACTGTTAACTGCTCACTCCTCACTGATACGACACCCATGAGACACCCATGAGACACCCATGTGACACCCATGTAAACTCATGCGTGTCACATGGGTATGAGATGCGTATTATACGGGTGCAGAATAAGCGACAGAGAACCATGAAATGTAGGGGCAGACCCGCGTGTCTGCCCGCCAGCTCCGGAGGAGTGCAGTCCCTCCCCAGAGTTCCGAGGAAAGGCATTTCAGGTAGTATCCGGAGTCACCGTGATATGCCACCGGAGTTCCGGAGGAACAGCATTTTTGGTAGTGTCCGCAATCCTGACAAAATCCCCGCCAGCTCCGGAGGAGCGATATTCCATAGCCCGGGGTGGAGCGACCGGGGTCCTCGCCAAACCGCTTGCGGTTTGGTGGGGTGGGACCGGAACAGAAAACCGCTTGCGGTTTTCTGGGGTGGAGGAGCGGAACCCCGGGTCAAGCCCCAGAAAGACGATGATTTTGGTTTAATC
>JAEZUG010000024.1 GCA_023421135.1 Candidatus Cloacimonadota bacterium
ACCGCAAGCTGTTTTCCGGGGACCCCCCGGTCGCTTCACCCCGGGCTATAGAATATCGCTCCTCCGGAGCTTGCGGGCAGACACGCCCCTACAAGTTAATAGTGAAAAGTTAATGGTGAATAGAGCGCAGCCGCAGTCTCCCAGCTCCACACTTACCGGACTTGTCACTCCTCACTCGTCACTTGTCACTTTCTGATCACTGTTCACTGATCACTACCAAGCGTTTCTGCCAATTCGGAGATTGGCAGACCAGTTAAGCGTCAGCGGTGCAGCTCTGTTCACTGCGAGGCGCAGCCGCAGTCTCCCAGCTTCACACTTACCGGACTCGTCACTCCTCACTCGTCACTTGTCACTTTCTGTTCACTGATCACTGCCAAGCGTTTCTGCCAATTCGGAGATTGGCAGACCAGTTAAGCGTCAGCAGCGCAGCTCTGTTCACTGATCACTGCCAAGCGTTTCTGCCAATTCGGAGATTGGCAGACCAGTTAAGCGTCAGCAGCGCAGCTCTGTTCACTGTTCACTGTTCACTGTTCACTGTTCACTGTTAACCCAATCCGGGACATAATCCTTGACATAAAAGCCGCCTTTTTAGGAATGCTATACAAAACTCGCTTAAGGAATCCGTAAAAAGATGAGAGATAAAAAAGTCCAGGCCAAAAAGATGAGTGAGGAGCTCGCCTACACCATCAGCCCCATCCCGGAAGGGAAGAAATTCCGCAAACGCAAACCCTTTGTGCAGGATTGGGTGGAAGCCATTCTCTTTGCCTTTGTAGTGGCTATGATCATACGTAACTATACTTTCCAGAACTTTATGATCCCCACTTCCTCCATGGAAAAGACCCTTCTGGTGGGCGATTATCTGGTTGCCAACAAACTGAAGTATTATCTCACAGATCCCAAACGCGAGGATATCGTTACCTTCCGCTACCCTAAAATCCAGCCCGGGACCCCGGAGGACAGCCTGGCGGCAGATAACTTTATCAAGATCTTCGATCCCATATACATCAATAAAAGCACCGCTTTTTCCAAGATGCCGCTGACATTTTTCCACATCACCTATTACAGCCGTCTGAATGTGGTGAAACGGGTGATCGGCATGCCCGGAGATATCGTGAGCGTGCGCGATAAGATCATCTATATCAATGGGAAAGAATTTACCCGGGGATATGAATGCTACGATATTGCCGATCCCTCTCCGCCGCTGGCGCCCCGGCAGGTCATCAAACACCGCTTTCCGCCTAATTATATAGACTATGTGGCGCAAAACCGCTGGTATGAGCCCTACATTGTGCCCGATCCCGCCGATAGCCTTAAGCTGGTGAATTTTAACCGGGATTGGTTTGGTCCGATCCGCGTGCCGGAAGGTAAGTACTTTGTGTTGGGCGATAACCGTGATGTGAGCGAGGATAGCCGCTATTGGGGCTTCCTGGATCGCAGGGACATCACCGGAACGCCTGCTTTTATCTTCTTCTCCAAAGGTATTGAATTCAATAAGCTCTACGATACACCCCATATCAGATGGAACAGGATCTTCAGGAAAGCGCGCTAGCAGTATATCTTCACATACCCTTCTGTCTGAGTAAATGCGGCTATTGCAGCTTTTTCTCAGAAGCCTACAATAGCGCCAAAATCCAAAACTACATAACTGATCTGAAGCGGGAGATCAAGCTCTATCAAAGCTTGTTTCCCGTTACCAATACTGCCGATACGATCTATTTTGGCGGAGGAAGTCCCTCGCTGCTGCCGGCGGATGAGATCTCGGAGATTTGTGGAAGCTTCGGATATTGTGCCGATGCCGAGATTAGCCTGGAAATCAATCCCATTCAGATCACACCAGCATATCTTACCAGTCTGTCTAAAACTCCGGTGAATCGTCTGTCTTTGGGCCTGCAATCGCGTTTGGATGGGGAATTGGACTTTTTGGAACGTAAACACCGGGATCAGGATACTGCCTCCAGAATCCAGCTACTACGGGATTTTGGCTACGATAACTTCTCGCTGGATCTGATCTACGGCTTGCCCGGTAGCAATCTGGAGGATCTGCAGCGCAATCTGGAGGGCTATCTGGAGCTTGCGCCCCGGCATATCTCCACCTATCTGCTCAGTCTGGACGAATCTTCGCTCTGGCAACGCTCCAATAGCGATAAAGCCAGGGCTGTGCAAGCTGTAGATGAAGACTTCTTGGCGGATTCCTATGCCTTGATCAGCAAGCGTTTAACCGAAGCCGGATATCTGCACTATGAGATCTCAAATTTTGCTCATCCCGGCTATGAATCCCGGCACAATCTGCATTATTGGCAGAGTGACGATTATCTGGGCCTGGGTGCCTCGGCGACTGGGTTCCTGGAGGGAGTGCGTTACAACAACCCCGCTGATCTGGCAGAATATGCCCGAAACCTTGATGAGGGGGAGCTTCGACCCGATCGGGAGCTTGCTGATAACCTGAAAATGGATTATATTATCATGGGTTTACGCACTGCGAAGGGAATCGATCGTCAGAAATCCATCCAAGCTTTGGGAGTCGATCTCTGGCAGGAAAAGGCGGAAACCCTGGCCCGCTTGGAAGCCTTGGGCCTGATTATCCGGGATGAAGAGCGTTTGGCACTCTGTCCCGAAGCATACTTTATCTCAAATGCCGTGATAGGGGAATTGATCTGATGAACATACGGGAGCTCAGGATTATCCTGGCAGAAGCGATCGAAGGCACAGAGTTTTCCGGCAAGGTTTACTTTGTGGGCGGAGCTGTGCGCGATTTTATGATGCAGCGCCAAACTCCGGATTATGATCTAACTGTGGAGATTCCCGATGGCGGCATACGTCTGGCTTCATTTCTGCAGGAAAAGCTGGGCACTCCTCCTCCAAAGCTTCATTCTCAATTTGGCACAGCCCTGCTGCAATACCGGGGTGATAACCTGGAATTTGTGATGACCCGCAAGGAAGAGTATCTGCCCGGCAACCGCAATCCCAAGGTCTCTTTTGCCAGCCTGGAAGAAGATATCATGAGGCGGGATTTTACCATCAATACTCTGCTATTGAGTGTGAGCGGAGGCAGCCTGCAAGATCCCACCAGGCGGGGTTTGAAGGATATCATGGATGGTTTGATCCGCTGCACCGGGGATCCCTATCGCAGTTTCAGCGAGGATCCCGTGAGGATGCTCAGAGCCATCCGTTTTGCCTGTTTACTGAATTTTCAGATCGATGAGCGCTGTTGGATAGCCATCCGGGAGAAAGCCCCGCTGGTGGCAAGCCTCAGCCAACCACGGCTCGAAACAGAGCTGAGCCGGATCATGGTTTGCGTACCTTCCAAATCCACCCGGCAATCTCAGACCGGAGAGCCTGAGCCAGGGCGGGGATACCGTCTCTTGCGCGAATCCGGGATTGTCGCTGCCCTGGATCCCGGGCTTCGGGATCATCTGGCGCTGCTCTCTGAGCATAGTTTTAGCCTGCTTCCCCGTCAATTGGGAGAGCGGTTTGGAGTGTTGGGAGCCTCCAGAATCCGGGAAATGATGCAGGTAGCCGAGGCTTCCTGGTATCGTAATCCCAAGCTGAGTCCGGATGATCTGATCAATCTGCTGGCGGAGGCTGAGCAGTGAAGCGCAGCCTCGTTCTCCTGTTCTGCCTGCTGGCAATCGCACTCAAGGGGGAGCTGCTGATCCCCATGGATCGCAGCCAGTCCAACCACCTCAAAGCCTATGGTGTTGCCTTTTCCGCTCTGAAAGAGCAGTATGCTGTGAAATGGCTTCTGAACTATCGCGGCGGGAGCTTCCTGATGCCGGAAACGGCGGATCTGATCGGCCTCTGTAATATCCGGGGAGTACGCTTTGAATCTGTGGGTGGAGCGGAGCTTGCCGCCATTCTCACCGAGATTCAGGAAAGCAATATGGAAGTGGTAGTGCTGGAAAAAGAGCCCACGATTGCTGTCTATATCCCGCCCAGCACGCTGCCCTGGGACGACGCTGTGTCTATGGCTCTGGAGTATGCCGAGATCGAATATACCAGGCTTTGGGACGAGGAAGTCTTGCGGGGGGAACTCAGCGATTACGATTGGTTGCATCTGCATCATGAGGATTTCACGGGGCAATATGGCAAGTTTTATGGCTCCTATCGCTATGCTTCCTGGTATCAGGCGGATGTGAGAGTCAATGAAGAAATGGCTTCGCGTCTGGGCTATTCCAAGGTTTGGGAGCTCAAGCATGCCGTGGCAGAGAAGATCCGGGAATTTGTGGAGGGCGGAGGCTTCCTCTTTGCTATGTGTGGAGCGGTGGACACCATCGATATCGCTTTGGCGGCCGCGGGGTTGGATATTGTGGATTCTGCCATCGATGGAGATGGGTTGAGCCCGGATTATCAAAACAGGCTGGATTTTGGCCGCACCTTTGCCTTTGATGACTTTCAAATCAAGCCCAATCCCTATGAATATGAGTTTTCCAATATAGATGCCAGTGACTACTCCCGCTTGCGTGGGGCAGAGGCAGATTATTTTCAGCTCTTTGATTTCTCTGCGAAGTATGACCCCGTGCCCACCATGCTGACTCAGTGCCATACCAATGTGGTAAATGGATTTATGGGGCAGACCACTGCCTTTTTTAAAGATAAGATCAAGCCCAGCGTGATAATCCTGGGGGAAGTGCCGGGACAGAATGAGGTGAAGTATCTGCATGGCAATCTGGGCAGAGGAACCTTCACTTTCTTCGGGGGACACGATCCGGAAGACTATCAGCATAAGGTGGGAGATCCCGAGACTATTCTGGAGCTCCATAAGAACTCACCGGGCTATCGCCTGATCCTGAATAACATTCTTTTCCCTGCTGCGGAAAAGAAACAGCTAAAGACATAGGAAGAAGATGAGCAAGTTTTATCCGCATCTCTACAAGACCTACCTCAAGGTTGGCATCTACAGCCTGGTGGTTTTCATCATCCTGATAGTAAGCTATCTATGGTTAACCGGCAGGATGAGTATGAATAAGCAGAGGCCGCTTCTGGTGAAGTTTGAGGACGTGATGGGCCTGGAAGTGGGAGATAAGATCATGTTTCGCGGCATGGAAGCCGGAAGGGTGCGCAAGATTGCCATGCTGGGAGATCAAATCCTGGTGAGCGGGCTCATCTCCAAAGAGATTCAGCTCAAGGAAGGAGCGCGTTTTTATGTGAGCGATAGTTCCCTGATGGGTGGTAAGAACCTCAATATCATCCAGGGCACAGGTCCGGGGCTTCTGGCTCTGAATTCCACTCAGTCGGGAGAGAGTCCGGCAGGGATCATGACTGTGCTGCTCAAGGCTTCCACGGCAGTGGATGAACTGAGCGGGCTGCTGGCTGATCTGCGTTCTGAAGGTGGCATGCTGGATAAAGGCGGGAATCTTCTGGAACGCACCAATCAGGCAGTGAGCGGTCTGGATGGCATGGCTTCCGAGGTCAAAACCGAGCTCAGCGCCACTTTGGACAAGGTGGATCTCCTCACTCGTAATATCAACCGGGTGGTGGAGGAAAACGATAGTGGCATCAGAGGCATTGTGGCCAGCACTCCTGCCACCTTGGGCAATGTCAATACTACTCTGGACAGTTTGCAGGAGCTTTCCGGCAGGCTATCGCAGACTCTGTCTTCCATCCAATCGGGAAGTGGAACTGCTGCACGTTTGATCAATGACGAGCAGCTTTACCAACGCATGCTGCAGTCCATCGAGCGCTTGGACACTCTGATCGCAGACGTTCAGGCCAATCCCCGTAAATACATCAAGTTCAGCCTCTTTTAGGAAATAATATGAAAAGAATATATCTGCTTCTTGCCCTGAGTATCAGCTTAGCTCTGCTGCAGGGTTATAGCTTCGGACAGAATAAGGTCAACAGCCAGCAAACGGACTGGGCCTATATTGAGACCTTGCACTTCGATATCTACTACCCTTCGGATCAACCGGACTTTGGCAAGCTGGCAGCCCTGATGGCGGAGGATCGTTATTACTACATCAAAGGCGTGCTCAAATATCCCATCACAACCCGGATTCCGGTGATCTTCTATAAATCCAAGAACGAGTTTCAGACCACCAATATCATCTATCCCCTGCTCTCCGAGGGAGTAGGAGGTTTTACTGAAAGCCTCAAGAACCGGGTGGTGGTGCCCTTCGAAGGCAGCTATGCCGCACTGGAAGAATTGCTTACCCACGAGCTTACTCATGCTTATTTGAATGCTTTGGACAATCGTCTGGCCAGCACTTTCCGCTCACTGAGACCTACCTCATTTCCTTTCTGGTTCTCTGAAGGCCTGCCGGAATACCTTTCTGTAGGTGGTGAGGACGATTACAACAACATGTTTATCCTTGATATGGTGGTGAACGATAATCTCCCCAGCTTGGAGAATATCTACGGGTATCTCGCTTATCGTCTGGGAGAGTCCTTTCTGACTTATCTGGGCAAGACCTATGGCTCGGACAAGGTGAGTGAATTCTTCTACAACACCCGTTCTGCGGGAGATCTTGACAGCGCCAGTAGTAGCGTCTTTGGCATGGAATTCGAGGATCTGGAATCTCGCTGGAAATACCAGCTCAAGAGGGATTACTTCCCTGTAGTGAATAGCCATGGTATCCCTTCGGAATTATATGAACAGGTAACCGATGACAGTGAGGACGGTTCCTATTTCAACCAGGCTCCCCGCTACAGTCCGGATGGCTCCCGTTATGTCTATTTCTCCAATCAGGGAGCTCGCTATTCCATCTGGATGGCAGGTTCCCAAGGCTTTGCCGAGCCTCGTAAGATTATCACCGGAGAAGCCACCGGTGCTATGGAGGAGTTCTATTACTTCCGCTCCAACCTTAGCTGGTTTCCGGACAACCGCAGGATAGCCTTTGTGGCCAAGACTTCTGATGGTGATCGCATACATATCGCTGATGTGGAGAGAGAAAGGATAGAGCGCTCCATCAGCATCCCTCAGCTTTCTGCTATCTTTGAAGTGGATATCTCCCCCGATGGCAGCAGGATAGCCTTGGCAGGGCAGGCAGGATTGCAGACTGACCTCTTTATCTATGATCTCAACACAGGCTTCACCACCCGGCTCACCAATGATCTCTAT
Source organism: Candidatus Cloacimonadota bacterium (assembly GCA_023421135.1). GTDB lineage: Bacteria > Cloacimonadota > Cloacimonadia > Cloacimonadales > Cloacimonadaceae > PHBP01. Next base: position 7,058 of record JAEZUG010000024.1, read on the forward strand.
AACGATCTGCAGCCTCGCTTCTCTCCCGATGGAACCATGCTGGCATATTCCTCCGAGCGCAGAGGAAGCTCTGCAACAGAAGGCTATTTTGGTGGAATGACCAAGAACATCTTTAGCATAGACCTGGCAAGCAGGGAGATCAAGCAGCACACTTTTGAGCAAGACAACTGCATCAAACCTTTCTGGGATGCCACAGGCACCCGGATTATCTATATCTCCGATCAGGGGGGCATCAGCAACCTGCACGTGATAGACACCCAGAATTCCAGCCGGGCTGAACTTAGCTCCACCCTGGCAGGGATTGACAGCGCTGATATCTCCGAAGAGACAGGCGGCATGGTGCTCTCCATCTACTTCAAAGGAGCCTGGAATATCTTCAGCGCTCAGAATCCTCTCACCGAAGCCAGCTTTGAGAGCTATCGACCTTCTGAACCTGTTTCTCAGACGGAGAACCTGCTGAGCGATATCCCCTGGCAAAGCCTGGATAACTATGGACGCCGGGAGCGGCAGATCATTCCCAGTCCCAAACCCAGCCAGGTGCGAGACCTGCGTCGTCCCTTCTTCGGCGAGCTGGACTATCCCCCGGAAGACTCTTTGCAAGCAGTTATAGACTACGAGTGGGATCGTCGTCCGACCAGCCCGGGAGCAGTGGTTCCCAGCTCCAAAGACTACCGTACCAAGTTCCATCTGGATAGTCTCTGGGGAGGTTTTGCCTATGGTTCCGGAGCCGGTGCCTATGGAAACCTGGAGCTGGGATTCAGCGACCTGATGGGCGATCACGGCATTGGCCTGAATCTGGGAATCTCCGGTAAGATCGAGAATTCGAACATCCTGCTCACCTACCTGTATCTGAAGAAACGGGCAGATTATGGAGTGGGAATTTACAACCTCTTTGACCAGAACTACTATCGTAGCTTCAACAACAATCCGGAGCCGGATTACTATCGCACCAGGCAGCGAGAGACAGGCCTTTATCTCTTGGTGCGTTATCCCTTCAACCGCTTCTGGCGGATAGATCTGGAGCAGCGGCTCTACCAGTGGGAATATCATCAGGATTCCTGGCTCTGGGATAGCACCTGGACAGAAGGTGAATGGATAAACGACACCTATCCGCTGGACAATCCCTGGGAACCGGTCAGCAGCCTCACATATTCTCCGGGGCTCAGCATTGTTCATGACAACACCATCTATGGCTCTACCGGCCCGATGGTAGGCTGGCGGGCATATTACAATATTCGCAAGAGCTTTGCCGGAGAAAACATGGATTTCCTCACGAACTATCTGGATCTGCGCAGCTACAATCTCTTCAGCCGGCGCTATGCCTGGGCAAACCGTTTGATTGCCGGGATCAGCACAGGTGGAAACCCTCAAAGATTCAACCTGGGCGGATACTATGGCGTTCGTGCTTATGATGGAGATCTCTCCGGAGAGAAGAAAGTGATGCTCAATAGCGAGCTGCGCTTCCCCTTCTTTGACAACCTTGCCATGGCTTTTCCTCTGCCGATCACGCTCAGTGGTCTCAGAGGTGCCTTCTTTACTGATCTGGGCGGAGTGTGGGATGAGAACAGCAAGTTCCGTGGCATGCAGAACGGCCGGCTCAAAGATCTCAAGCTGGGCTATGGCTTTGGCCCCCGGCTCAATCTGGGCTATTTCGTGCTCAAGTTTGATGTCACCTGGCTCACAGACCTCTCCAGGATCTCCAAGCCATCCTACTACCTGAGCTTAACCGAAGATTTTTAAGTATATGAAAATAGAATAGGAGTAATCATGAAAATTGATGTTACCCGCAAATTACCGGAACGCATGGACTGCATTATTGTCCTGCAAAAACCCGGTGCCAAGGCTTCCGAGATAGGATATCTGCCAAAGACCATCGCGGAATCCATCGAAAGCTACGTCTGCACTGAAGAATACGATTGGGCTTATGGCAGCATGAAGAACTTCCATCACCAATGTGCCGGACACAACAGCAAGATTATTCTGCTGGGCACAGGTGAGGATACAGAGCTGAATGCCAACATGCTCCGCAACCTCATGGCCACAGGTTTCCGCCAAGCCAAGAAGATCAAGGCTTCTCAAGTCTTTCTCTTCATAGGCTACAATCTTCCGGTTGGCGATGTGATGCTGGGACATCTGGTGGCCGAAGCTGCTCTGCTGAGCTCTTACAAATTCAATAAATATCTCAGCGATCCGGATGATCACCGTATCGAGAGCATTCATCTGGCCTTGAACGATCCCAACACCCGCCAGATCAACCGTGGCATCCTGGAAGGCAGAATCTATGCCGAAGCCACTCTGCTGGCCCGGGACCTGGTGAATGAGCCTGCCAACGTTCTCACCCCGGAAGCATTGGCAGAAGCGGCCAAGAAAGCTGCTTTGCATTATGGCTTCAATATCGACGTGATTTCTTACGACAAGCTCAAACGGATCAAGATGGATGCCTTTCTGGCCGTAGCCAAGGGTTCCAAACATGAGCCCAAGCTGATCATCATGCGCTACAATGGCCTCAGCGAAAAGAAACAGGAGATCGTTGGTCTGATAGGCAAAGGCCTCACCTACGATAGCGGCGGATATTGCATCAAGACACCTCAGGGCATGGTCAATATGAAAAACGACATGGGCGGTTCTGCTGCCGTGATCGGTGCTATGTCTGCAATTGCGGCTCTGAAGCTGAAAGTAAACGTTGTTGCCATCGTGGCAGCCTGTGAAAACATGATCTCCGGAGATGCCTACCGCGCCGGAGACATTATCCGCAGCCTCAGCGGCAAGACCATTGAAGTGATCAATACCGATGCAGAAGGACGCCTCACTCTGGCCGATGCCATTCACTACGCGCTGGATCGTGAAAAGGTGAACCGCATTCTGGATATTGCCACCCTCACAGGTGCTGCAGTGGGTGCACTGGGCAATCAGATTACAGCCGTCATGACCAACGACCCGGCCTGGCTGGCAAAGCTGCAGGAAGCCGCCAATTTCAGCGGAGAATTGATCTGGCAGATGCCCACTCATGATGAATATAAAGAGATGATCAAAAGCGAGATAGCAGATCTGAAAAACGTGGGAGGCCTCATGGCAGGTTGCATCACGGCGGGGCTCTTCCTCAAAGAATTCGTCCAATCCAAGCCCTGGATCCACATGGATATTGCTGGCACTGCCCTGAAAGAAAAAGAATCCGGCCTCTATTCCTATGGCGCCACTGGTGTCGGAGTTCGCACCCTGGTTACCCTGATCAAGAGCATGGAATAGAAACCCGAAGGATAGATAGACTTGCAAAGTTCATCGTGGTGTCCCTGCTCACCACGATGAACTGATCTTTTGCTTTACTACCAAAGAGACAGCGGAGCAAAGCACACAAGAGCAGAGAGATACTTCCAATATAAAGAGATATAGTTATGAAGAAAACGATAATCAGCCTTGGTTCTGTGATAATACTTGCCCTCCTGTTGTTGGGGCTCGGTTCCTGCAAAGCCAAGCCTGCAGCCGGCGAAGCCAAACCCCTGGTGCTGGCCAGCATCCATCCCTACGAGCTGCTGCTTTCAGCTCTGCTCAGCCCGGAATATGATGTGCGCAGCATCATCCCCACCGGAGCTTCGCCTCACACCTGGAGTCCCAACCCTTCCGATCTGGTTGGCATGGAAGAAGCCAGCCTGATCCTGATCAATGGACTGGGCTTGGAAAATTCCATAAAGAGCGGCCTGGAGCGACATGCAGACAAGACCCTGCGGGTGGAAGACATCTTGGCTATCGATGCCTATGAAAACGACCATCCTGAGGGTGAAGAACCACAAGCGGAAGAAGGTCACGAGCATCTCGGCCCGGATCCGCATATCTGGGTGTCTGCCAACAACATGGTATCTCTGCTCAAAGCTCTCGAGCCGGAATTGAAGACCCGGTTTCCCCAGCTTGCAGATAGCATCACGTCCAGAAGCTCACGCCTGCTCACTTCTCTGGAAGCTGCCCGGGACAAGATCTATTCCGAAGCCTCTACCTTCGAGGGTAAAGGTATCATCACCTATCACAACAGCTTCAGCCTCTTCCTGATGGAAAACGGACTGCAGGTGGTAGCCACGGTGCAGAGCTCCCCTGGCACCGAGCCCAGTGCCCGGGAGATGACAGAACTGGGGCGCATCATCAGCGCCTACAAGCTCAAAGCGATCTTTGTGGAACCACAAATGAGCCGGCGTTCCGCAGAAGTGCTGGCCAGTGAGTTCAACCTGAGGATTCTCGAGCTTGATCCCCTTGCCAGTAGCACAAAGATGAAAACTCTGCCGGATTTCTATCTGCAAAACTGGGCTGCCGTCAAACAAGCCTTTGAATAAAGAAGCCGGGTTAATTTGATAGAATTCATCGATCTCAACTTTAGCCTAAATAGCAAGAGCATCCTGCAGGATATCAATCTGCGGATTACCCCGGGTGAGTTTGTAGCCATCATCGGCCCCAATGGAGCTGGCAAATCTACGCTTATCAAGCTGCTGATCGGCCTCCTGGAGCTCCAGAGCGGAAAGATCCTGATCGAGGGACTGCCTCATCTGGAATGGTTAAAAAAGAACGGTTTTGGCTATCTTCCGCAACGGGAAGAGTATGACAGATCTTTCCCTGCCACTGCCCTGGATATAGTGCTGATGGGCAGGATGGGGGAGAGCCGTCCCGGTTCCCGGTTTTCAGCATCAGATCGGGAGCTTGCTCAACAGGCTATGCGGGATACAGGGGTTGAAAGCCTGGCAAAACGCCGCATTGGCGCTCTTTCCGGAGGAGAGTTTCAGAGGGTTCTTTTGGCGCGTGCCATCTGCACAGGCTCTTCCATTCTGATTCTGGACGAGCCGGAGGCCAGCATTGACCGTCCGGGGGTGGAATCTTTCTTTGAGCTTCTGGCAAAGCTGAACCAAGCTGGTAAGACCATTATCACGATCTCCCACGATCTGCACACTCTTTCCAATTACTGCAGCTTCCTGGTCTGCCTGAATCGTACCCTGCATTGCCACACCCGCACAGAACTACTTCAGGCCGAACACATTAGCAAGACCTTTGGAGACGCTGTGCACCTGATAGAGAAGGGGTATTAACAGTGCCGATCTATGGATTTATGATCTCTGCGGTGCTTTCCGCGCTCCTCTCTGGCTTCAGCTTGTCTTTGTTTTCGCCCTATGTAACCCTGCGGCGCATCTCTTACATGGGAGAAGCGCTCTCCCACATTGCCTTTGCCGGGATAGCCCTGGCTCTGCTCACCGGCTGGAATATCTCGCTGGTGACCCTGGCTTTCGTGGTTCTGATAGCTCTGCTGATTGGATATCTGGCAGAAAAGCGCAAGCTGGATGAAAGTAATTCGATCACCATCTTCCTCTCGGTTTCGATGGCTCTGGGCATTGTGCTGATCTCGCTGAAACAGAGCTATAGCTTCGATCTGGCCAGCTATCTCTTCGGAAACGTCCTCTTGGTCAAGAGCTCCGATCTCTGGGCTCTGGGTATCCTCAGCCTGATTGATCTGGGCTTCATCCTTTTCTTTTTCAAAGAACTCTTCTACCTCACCTACAATTCGGAGGTTGCCAAGGTCTTCCGGGTTCGCACCGTGCTCTTGAATCGCCTCTTTCTGGCACTATTGGCTGCCAATATCGTGCTGAATCTGAAGACTGCCGGCATCATCCTGGTCTCTGCCCAGCTCATCCTTCCCGCTGCCACAGCAGCCAATCTCAGCAAACGTTTTGCTCCCTTGCTGCTGATCTGCGTGGGGGTGGCAACGCTTTCCTCCCTGGGTGGGTTCATCCTCTCCTGGAGCTTCAATTTACCCACCGGCGCCAGCATCGTCCTCTTTGAATTCCTGCTCTATCTGGTCAGCCTGCTGCGCTCTTTGAGTAAACGGTGAACAGAGTGGAAGCGATATCCTGTCGCTTTTGGGGAGTGACCAGTGACGAGTGACGAGTGACGAGAGCTGCGCTGCTGTCGCTCGTAAGCAAGCTACCGGATAGAACGCAGATGACACTGATGATTATGATTTACAAGGATTATTTCCCACAAATGGACACAAATGAAAGATCACAAATGGACACAAATCTCAGCAGGACGCTAACCCGTTTTAACGGGTTTTCAGACAAGAGGCGGTGGTTTTAACCACCGTGTAAAACGCTGACCATTAAACACATATCCAACCCATTTCAATGGGGTTTCAGACTGTGTGAGGATTTTAATCCGAACCTTCAGGCTCCTCCGATTTCTCTGTAGATGCCCCGCTAACCACCAACCGGCTCGCCATCATCTCCCTCTCCGCAGCAAAAGGCATATTGCTGTGATGCATAGCCTGATGCAGGATATAGTTTTTGACCTTCTCGAGGTTATCCGGACTAACCGAAATGGTATCGTAACCTTCCTGCCAAATCAGTTTGGGACGCACTCCCTCCAATTCCTGATTGTACCAATGAGCGCTTTTGCCCTTGATGAGTTTCATCACCTCAGAGAGAGACACGTGCCTGGGTAGGAGACTCAGGATGTGAATGTGGTCTCTTTGCCCTCCCTCGATGATTGGTTTGCCACCAATATGCTGGATTATTCCGGCAATGTAGGCATGTACACGGGGCTCACAATCCTCCCTGATCCAGTACTGGCGCTGTTTAACACTGAATATGATGTGATACAGTAGAAACGAGATGGATGAGGACGCCATAGACAGCTCCTAGCTTTTTTCTATGATCTGCAGGCTGGTGATTCTTGTAAAGTGTTTTTTTGCTCGGATTAAAATCCTCACGTAGTCTGAAAACCCATTAAAATGGGTTGTATATTATCTTTTATCAGACACATAGCACGGTGGTTAAAACCACCGCCTCTTGTCTGAAAACCCGTTATAACGGGTTAGTATGACCGTTTTATCCTAAAATTCAGCTCAAATGAAAGATCACAAATGGACACGAATAGGATAGAACTCTGATAACCTGATCTGCCTGATAGAATAGAACACTGATGACGCAGATGATTATGATTCACGCAGATATATTTCCTTCTAATCCTGTAATCCTGAAATCCTCGTGAAGGAATGGAACGCAGATGACACTGATGATTATGATTTACCTGATGGAATGGAACTCAAGATGACTGGATCAACTGGATCATCGGGATAAAACTAAAGCATCTGTTCAATCAGTTTAATCCGTGTAATCCGTATTGAAACCACCTGTAATCCTGAAATCCTCGTGAAGGAATAGAACGCAGATGACACTGATGATTATGATTCACGCAGATATATTTCCTTCTAATCCTTTAATCCTGAAATCCTCGTGAAGGAATGGAACGCAGATGACACTGATGATTATGATTTACCTGATGGAATAGAACTCAAGATGACTGGATCAACTGGATAATCGGGATAAACTAAAGCATCTGTTCAATCAGTTTAATCCGTGTAATCCGTATTGAAACCACCTTTAATCCTGAAATCCTCGTGAAGGAATGGAACGCAGATGAGAGTGGAAGCGACATCTTGTCGCTCGTCACTATCTGCTCACTGCTCACTAATCCGGCACCCATCACATACCCATGTGACACGCATGAGTTTACATGGGTGTCACATGGGTGT
>JAEZUG010000096.1 GCA_023421135.1 Candidatus Cloacimonadota bacterium
CACGGTGATGCGAAGCGAACCGTGGGGACATGGGGTCGTGGGGACGTGGTGGCGTGGGGACGAGAATCAATTATCGTCGCGCAGCGACTCCTCAACTAGCCCGGAGGGCGCTGATCATAGCCCAGGACGGAGTCCTGGGAGGACGAATAAGACAAACCACAATTCCAAAAGAGCACCCTCCCCTCTGGATTTGAGCGCTCGCGCTCAAATCCAGAGGGGAGGGTGCTAATTGCTTCTTACGAGATCAAATACAAACCAAAACCCAGGACTGCGTCCTGGGCTATGATCAGCGCCCTCCGGGCTATCCTAAACGCATAGCTGGGAGAATGATTGGTAAAACTGGGATTATGATGATTCCGTCCTGAGGCAGGGAGAATTCCGCATCCATGGGATCCCTAAGACTGCGTCCTGGGAGGACAAGAGAATCATCTCCAATAGAAGACTGCGTTCTGGACTATGATCAGCGCCCTTCGAGCTATCGACTCAATATCTTGTCTGTTCCGGTAGACTTAAGCCTGCTGCTATAAGCAACTCCCGGAATTCATCCTCGAAGCTCTTACTGCTGTGATGTTCTTCTTGATTATTGATGTATGAACTAACCCGCTCCAATTGAGGAACGCCGACAGAGAAAGCTGAATAACCTTCCTGCCAGGAGAAAAGCGGTTCATGATTATTCTTGATCCAAGCGCTACTGCGGGATTTGATCTCTTTCACTAGCTCAGCATATGAAACAGTGCCGGGTAATGAGCATAGTATATGGATGTGATCCGAAGTTCCACCTATAGCTTTAAGGATAGCTCCCTTACTCTTGATGATGCCACAGATATATTGGTGGAAATCATCTTTCCATTGTTGTTGAACAAATGGCCTACGCTCTTTGCAGGCAAAGATAAGATGCAGATACACGGAGTAGAACGAGTGTGCCATTTCAGCTCCAATCTAGTTTTGCACAGTTGATGGAGTTCATGGTAATAGGTCAAGAGGTTTTTATATGCCGAGAAAAGAATCCGATAATCCTGAGCTGGCCAGTAAATCCGGAACGAAGTGGAGGACGCGGATTATAGCCCAGGACGCAGTCCTGGGAGGACGAATAAGACAAACCACATTTTCAAAAAGAGCACCCTCCCCCCTGGATTTGAGCGCGAGCGCTCAAATCCAGGGGGGAGGGTGCTAATTGCTTCTTACAAGATCAGATACAAAACCAAAACCCAGGACTGCGTCCTGGGCTATGATCAGCGCCCTCCGGGCTATCCTAAACGCATCGCTGGGAGAATGATTGGTGAAACTGGGATTATGATGGCTCCGTTCTGAGGCATGGATAGATTTATATCCACGGGAGAACTGAAGACAGCGTCCTGGGCAATGATCAGCGCCCTGCTGCCATTCTATCGCAGAATCCATAATGAGATCATACTACGTTACTATATCACCACACACACCACACACACCGTAGCAAAATAATAACAATCACAACACCAATCCCAGCTCCAGAAACCCGCACAATCGCCTGAGTGAAGAAATATTCCATCACGTAAATACATATTAACGCAACACATAGCTCACCCACCCCAAAGAAGAATAAAAAAAACTGCCAATTGGCACGGATGCTGCGTTATAGCTATCCTGTTACGGGCAATGCCTGTGGCGAAAGAATAGAGTGTGAACCCAAGAAAATATTACACAAAAAAAAGGAGATTACCATGGGAACTCAACAAATTCTACTCATCGTACTTAGCGTTATCATCGTTGGTGTCGCTATCGCAGTCGGAATCACCATGTTCCGCAACCAGGCTTATAACTCAAACGCCACCTCTTTGGCTTCTGAAATGCAGACCTACGCTTCACAAGTTGTGACTTGGTACAAGACTCCTGTCTCCCAGGGCGGAAAAGGCCAGGGAGACGTTGTCACAGGCGATGCTACCGCTCTTGCAGCCTTCATAGGCTTCACAGAGACAGATAATAAACTCAATACAGAGTCTGGCACTTACAAGCTCACCTCTACTGCTGCCGGCTTGATCACTCTTGATGCAGTAGGAAAAGAAGTCAAGAATGGATTGAAGCCCAGGCTCACAACAACTATCTCAATTCCGGATTGTGTAATTACTTCTACCCCTAAACCTCCTGCAACGGGTTTATAAGCTGAAGATTGTTGCTGTACTTTTAAACTAGTCTACAGCGTTGATATTGGAATGGTCAAGAATTATCTTGACCATTCCTCACATATAGGGAAACTTGGGTTGCCTTAAGATTCCAGTGCTAAACGGGCTCTTAAGAGAACCTTAAGTTAATGAGGATATCTGCATTGGATATCACAATACAAGGTGAGAAATGTTCTATAACGTTAGAGCTAAGGATAAGAGATGATAGCTGAATATCGCTTCAAGGCCTATAACCCTCAAGGGAAACTGGTTCAGGGTAATTTCTCAGTGCGCTCCAAAAAGGAAGCGAAGGCATACATTGCCAAGCTCACAGAGAGATTTCAGCTACGCATCGAACTTCTGGAAAAGAAGAAAGACTTCCTTTACACGATCAAAAATCCTGGCAAGAAGCCCATCAAGGGCAGGCAGGGTGCCTTCACCAAAGATGAGGTGGAAAGCGCCCTCCGCAAGATGGGCTACTCCAACTTCCGGGTCAATCCGGTTCTTTTTGACCTCCCCATCAAGCCAGGTTCTCAGGATATTCTGATGTTTATCAAGCTCTCCACCAATATGCTCAAAGACAAAATGAGCTTTGGCAGAGTGCTTTCCATGCTCTCCGAGGAGCAAACTAATCAAGTGCTCAAGAATGCCCTGATCCAGATTGAGAACCAGCTTAAGGGCGGTGCCGAAGGTAGGGACGTCTTTATGCAGTATGAGCACGTCTTTGGCCGCTTCCCTGCATTTATGCTGGGTCTGGCTACCAAGAGCGGTAATATGACCGAGATCTTTGAAGCCACCACGAAGTTCATCGAGCGGGATGAGGAGATCAAGAAGAATATCAAGAAAGCCCTGATCTCCCCCATGTTTGCTGTGCTTGCCACCCTGATGGCTGTGATGTACTACATTGTGAAGATCTTTCCTGCCACTGCCGAACTCTTTTTGGCTTACGACATGGAACTCCCGCCCATGACCATGGCAACTCTGGATCTTTCTCACCTCCTGGCCAGGATTTGGTGGTTGATCATTATTCTGATAGCCACTCCCATTATAATAATCTGGCGCTGGTGGTCCACACCCAGTGGCAGAGTCTGGCGGGATCAGCAGATGATTAAGTTGCCCCTGATTGGCCATTTGATCCATAAATCCAGTATAGAGATCTATTTCCGGGTTTTTGGCACCATCTATGCCGGAGCCGGCGACAATATCGAAACCATCCGCACCGCCGCAGAAGCCTGCCGTAATGCCTGGATGGAAAAGAAGATCAAGCTTATCACCATCACACTGATGCTGCGCGAGGGTGAAGCCTTTGTACCAGCCATGGAAGCCTCCGGGGTTTTCAATCGCACTACCATCACCCGGCTCAAGACCGGCCAGGAAACCGGTAACATCCTGCAGGCTGCCCAGCAGATCTGCTCCTTCTATGAAGCTGAGACCACCTATAAGATGAACGCTCTTGTAGAGTATATTCAGACCATTGTGGCGCTCTTCATCACCATAGCCATCACTTTCCTTACCATAGTTTCGGCAGAAATTGCCACCATCTCTCCGCCCACAGCGATGTAAGGGATATGGAAACTCTCACCAAGTTCGGCGCTTACCTGGTTCGCAACAGCTATTTCGAGCTGCAGATGATCCAGGAAGCCACCCGTAAGATCACCGAGTTTGGAGACGTCTCGCCCAGTGCCCTGGCGCAGATTTTGGTGGAGGAATACCACGCTACCCATGATCTGGTCTATGAAGCTCTGGCGCGGCACTATGCCTTCCCCAAACACGAGATCAGCATGGAAGAGCTCACGGATGCCCAGATCAAACAAACCAAGGAGATTCTGGATACCCTGCCGGAAGAATTTCGCAAGAAACTCTTTTATCACAAGATCTTCCCCTTTGATACCATCGGCATGAACAAGGAAGTCCTGAGGGTACTGGCCAGCAATACCACCGATAAACTGCTTCAGGAGATTGGACTCAATGCTCCCTATCGCCGGGTGGAAATTTATTGGACCAGACTCAAGACCATTGAAGAGCTGATCAACCGCATTGCTCCCCAGAAAAATGAATTCCTGCAACTCCTGGAAGAAGCCGGGGACATCCTGGTCGATGATGGCTCCATGCAGGAGCTGGACGAGCAAGCTCTCGATGAGGAAATCAACAAGAGCCTGCTGGTCAACCTCTTTGAAGGCGCTCTGATCGAAGCCGTGCGCACCGATGCTTCCGATATTCACATCATCCCCAATGGCAAGACCGCCGTTGACCTGTATATGCGCGTCGATGGTAAGCTGGCTCTCTGGCACCGGCAGGAAAACACTCCTCCGGAAGCTTTTGCAGCAGTGGTCAAAGACCGCAGCGTGGGCGTGGACCGCTTTGAGCGGGATTCTGCCCAGGATGGTTTTGCCCAGAGGCTGATAGACGAGCATCTGATCCGCTTCCGCGTTTCGATCCTGCCCATCGTTTCGGCAGAGTATGAGCGCAGGTTTGAAAGCGTCGTGATCCGTGTGATCGATGACCGCAAGGTGATTGCAGACTTCCGCAAGCTGGGTTTCCAGGAGCAAGCTGAAAAAGAATTCGTCAAATCCATCAATACCTCCAAGGGCATTGTGATCGTGACCGGCCCCACAGGTAGTGGAAAAAGCACGACCCTGATGGCAGCCCTCTTCCAAATCATCAACCCCACTTTAAACGTACTCACCTGTGAAGACCCCGTCGAGTATGTGATCAATGGAGCCAGGCAGCTTAAAATTGGGCACAAGATGAGCTTTGATCAGGCCATTCGCGCCATCCTGCGGCACGACCCGGACGTCGTGATGGTGGGTGAGATTCGTGATAAGATCACTGCAGAAATCGCCGTGAAGCTTGCCAACACGGGTCACCTCACCCTTTCCACTCTACACACCAATGATGCTCCTTCGGCCATTGCCCGGCTTTACAAGATGGGGATCGAGCCATTCCTGCTGGCCTATTCCATCAATATCATCATTGCCCAGCGTCTGGTTCGCAAGCTCTGCGAGCGCTGCAAGCGTCCCATCACTCCCGAGAACTATCCTGCTGCTCTGGCCTTGGGTCTCAGCCAGGAAGACCTCGATTCCGGCACTATCTACGAGCCGGTGGGTTGCCAGCATTGCAAAGAAGGCTATAAAGGCAGAATCAATATCGCTGAAGCTCTGTATTTCTACCCGGAAATCCGCAACGAGATCGTACGCTCTGCCAATGACATCGATGAGGAACGGATCCGCGCCGTGGCGGAAAAACACGGCATGCTTTCCATGAGAGATTCTGGTATAGACCGCATCCGCAATGGCCTCACCGGAATTGCCGAAGTGCTCTATGCCACAAGTGAGGATTAGATTATGAACATGATGGATATGGTAATGGCATTGATGGCAGTGGTATTTTTCACCACGATATCCATGGTTTACAATCGGTCTCTGCACATGCAGACGGATAACCTGAATGATGCCACCCTGATCGTGCAATCCACCCAGATTTGTCACAGTGTGCTGGATGAGATCGATGCCAAGCTCTTTTCCCATCAATTGACCTTCTCTACCGTGGTATCAAACTACAATTTCACCCAGACCAGAACCTACCCTCACCTGGGTGCCGTCTATCAGGTACAGGTGGTCGCCGTGGATTGCGATACCCTCGGCGTAACTCTGGCCTCACCTCCTTCCGATAACCCCAATAAAAGGGTAACAGTCACTGTTCGCGGCCCGGCTGCTCTCAGGAGCCCGGTGACCCTTCAGAGGCTTTATACCAAGACGAATCTGCATATATGAGCGTAATAATAGATCTTCTCGGTTCCGCCATGATTGGCGCGTTACTCATCCTGATGATGATGACTTTTCAGCTACGCCTTCGAGAGAATGCCGAGCGGAGTTTGTATGCTTCGGCAATGGTGGAACACATGGATGAGGCCTGCCGCAAGCTGAATTCTGTGGTGGCCCTGGCTGGGATCGGCATAGCGCCTAGCAGCGTGGTGACCACTGCAGCAACCGACAGGATGGTCTTTATTACCTACTGGGATTACAAATTGAACATCCTCACTGCCTCCAGCCACTCTGTTGAGATCAGTTTGGAGGATAGCGGAACCGATTATGGTGATATCCTCACCATTACGCAAGATGGTGAAGTGCTACCCGCCCCCTATATCTTCTATATAGAGGATATCACTTTCAAGTACTATACCAAGTTGGATCAGCTCACCACCACAGCCAGCACTGTGCGCTCGACCGAGATGCTGCTGACCTTTCGCAAGGATGCTCCGATGACTCAGGGTCAACCTCTGAGGTCCATGGTGCAGATCCGGTGTTATCTGATGAATAGCTACATGAGAGGAGCCTGAAAAATGGGTAGAACAATGCTGATTGTCGTGATCCTGATGTCCACAATCTTTGCCGGGATAATTATCTCTCTTCAGCGCCAAATGCGCCGGTTGCCAGATCATGTGGTGCGTAATCTGCTCAATAAAGAAGCAGAGAACGTGAGTGATTATGCCCTGCGCACTGCCATGTGCAATGCTGTTCAGATAGGTCTGGCCTTCCCCACTTCCGGACAACTGGAGCTCACTCATACCTTCAACAATTTCAGAATTGGCCACTGTACGATAGATAGCATTCAATATCAGTTCGTCGAAAGTGCCTCACACTACCGTACTTTTACTTATATCACGGCCGCCATGCAGGGTGTAACCGTGAAGTACAGCGCCGAGATGGCCTTCAATTTCCCCCTCAATGAAGTAGCGGGAACTCCAAACTGCTTCTTCTTTGAAATGGATCAACCTCAGTTTCATGGCTCCAATGCCTATGTGGAGGATTCTTCGCTTAATGATTATGAAGGTTCTGTCTATGGTGGCATCGGCACCAGTCCGCACACACCCTATGGCTGGAAGGGATCCAAGTATGATGGGGTGGATGATTATATCAGCATCAGCACCTCGCCTGCCGATAGTGCCTATAGCAACCTTGTCTGCGATACAGGACTAACCTTGGTGGTCTTTGCGACTGTGGATCAAACCAACACGGTCAATCAGGGTACCCTCTTCTGGCTGGCTTCTGACCCCTTTGACACGGGCACACCCTCCGGCCCGCATCCTGGGAGTAACCTCAGAGACAAACCCACTGCCGCCATCTGGTATGATAAATCCCGCAGTGCCATGATCTTTGAATCCACTTTCAACAATGGACCCAAGACCAGAGCTGAAGCGGTGGTGCCCTTCACACCCACCAGCAAGAGCCCTTACAACAAGGCCACCTGGCATTTCTTTGCTCTCACTGCCAAGCAGGGAGTTCTCCGAGCCTATATTAACGGGGTCTTGAAACAAACTGTGACAACCGCAACCTCGGAGAATCCAGTCCCCAACCATTATGGAGTGTATCTGGGCAGAAGGGACTATCGCCCTTCATCCAGCTACAATGCGTCCAACTTCAAGTATTTCAAGGGAATAATGGATAGAATAGGCCTTTTCAACAGAGAGCTCTCCGGGGCAGAGATCAATAGTTTCTACCTCACTCAAACCGTCCCGGAAAACATATTGTATATCAAGGATTAGTATTTATGGAAGCGGAAAAGAATTCGATACTCAGCTGGTGGGCCATGATCCGGTGGTTCATGGTAACCGTGCTCTTCTCAATCGGTATCCTGCACATCAAGTTTCAGGAGAGAATGGTGCAGAGCCTGGTTTTCTTTGGAGTATTTCTGGGTATTGTAGCACTCAACCTGCTCTTTCAGTTGCAAGTCAATTTCCGCAAGATGTTTGTGATAGTCTTTCAGATCGTGCTGGATCTGGTCTTTGCCACGCTGGTGGTGCACCTCACGGGTGGACCCTCCAGCTATTTTGTGTGGATCTATCTGATTGCAGTGATCACTGCTTCACTCACCATACCCAAGTTTGGCGGTGTGATTGCCGGGCTGGCGAGCAGCATGTTTCTGATGATCCTGATGGTTATGTATCAGAATAACATTGTAAGTCCCAACAGCTCCAATCCTCTGGATGTGACAGGCTCCACCGTGTATATCCTTTCCTACACAGGGCTGTTTTGTGGAGTGGCTTTCCTGGCGGGTTATCTGAATGAGCAGCTCGGCCTGGTGAAGACAAAATCCACCCGCATAGATCAAATGAGTAGTGAGCTGGCTGCCTGCAAGGAAAGGGAAGCAGAACAAAAAGAACTTCGAAGAGATTTGGATGATCTGCTACGCATCGTGAAAGATGTAGCCAGGCTGGATCATGATATAAACACACCGCTTTGTGTGATCTCACTGTCAATCAGCCGGGTTAAGAAACTGGCTATGGAACTGGAGAATGAAAGTTTGGGGAAGACCGGAGCTGAGATCACCGAGTCTGTGAATAAGATCAGCGCCCTATTGAAGAGACTGGAAGCGCTGAAGGATAATAAGTTGTTGGCTTATAAACGGGGAGAATAGCGATGAGCCAGAAGATACTAGTAGTTGACGACGAACAGGGAATCCGGGATATAATCTGCGAATTCCTCACAGAAGCCGGGTATCAGGTGCAGACGGCTGTGGATGGTCTTGATGCACTTGAGAAGATGGCCTTTGAGAGCTTCGACCTGTATATCCTTGATGTCTATATGCCCAGAATGAATGGGCTGGAGCTCCTTTTGAAGATCAAGGAAGTTCAACCCCTGGCCGTCATCATCGTGAGCACAGGATTTTCCAATACAGAAGTAGCCATCAAAGCCATCCGATCCGGTGCATATCACTACTTCACCAAGCCCATTCAGGCTGAAGACTTGCTGAAAGTAGTAGAATCCGGCCTTGCTCATGCCTTATCACTGGGAGAAAGCACAGCAAGTGCCGAAGTGGTTCCGGATACATACGACCACCAACTCCTGCGGGGTTTCAGCAGCGACCAGATCAATGAATTCAATAGCATCGGCGTTCTGGCCTCTTACAAAAGAGGAGAGAAGATTCACCAGGATGATTCCACTGGCTGCATGATATTAGTTGAAAGTGGGAAAGTGGCTGTGATGTACAATGGCTGCGCTCTGGATGTGCTGGGTACGGGAAAGATCTGGGGGGAGGAAGTTTTTATCAACCCCGGTGCAATGTTCACCGAACTCATCACTCAGGAAGATGCTCAGATCCGCCATTTTAACCGCAAGAAACTCATCGAATTCTTCACCTATCAGGATGAGACTCTTACCAAGAAGTATATGATAAATCTCATCTTTTGCATTCATAGTAAGTGGAAACGCTCGGTGTACAAGCTTGGCCTCTTTAGTGGCTACAGCCCTCTGATTCAAACAAAGGAACTCTGATCCGGATGGAATTGTACGACAGCCTGAAAGAGAGACTCCCAGCGGGATTGATCGGCCCGGATTACTGTCATGTGGTGGAGAAGTGGCTGGAAGCAGATCCAGACCGCGCCAGCGAAGTGCGTGGTACCCTTAGCAAATGGATCTTGAGCATGAAAGAGCTCAAGGCTTCAGATATTGATTTTGGCGCTCCGGGATCTATGAACAAGGTCTGGTACCGGATCTTCGGAGTGAAAAAACCCTGGGAAGAATATGGCACTCTGGAGACCCATGAGAGCACAGCCATAATCATTAGCTGGCTCAGCAGCTCAAACCGCCAGGCGCTATACATGAATAAGAGCGTGGATTTCTCCCTGGACCTCAGTGATGTGAAAGCTTCTTCCAGATTCAGAGGAACTGTCTATTTTGAAAGAGGCCATCTCTCCTGCAACTTCCGCCGTATTAACGATACACTATATACCATCGAAGGCTTAGGCATTCCCAAACCTGTAGCTGAAAAGCTTAACCTCAAGCATCAGAAATCCGGCCTTGTGCTGGTTACCGGGATCACCGGCAGCGGTAAGAGCACTACTTTGGATGCCATCATAGACATGAACAACCGGGAAAACGAAGCTCACATTGTCATCATTGGCCACCCCATAGAGCATATCCACAAATCCAAGAAAAGCCTGGTGAGACACCGTGAAGTAGGGCCGGATGTCCGCTCTTTTGAAGCTGGCGCAATTGAAGCCCTGAGACAAGACCCGGATATTATCGTGGTGGGAGAAATGCGTGATCCCCGCACTATAGCAACCGTGCTGGAAATCACTGATAGCGGCCACAAAGCCTTTACAACCCTTCATACCAGCTCCGCCATCGACAGTCTTCACAGGATAGTGGCCGAATTCCCTCCTGATGAGCAGGAACGCATCCTGAACCGCATGGCAGACGTCTTGACCGTTTCCATATCCCAGAAGCTGGTGCCTACCATAGATAATAAACTAGCGCTCGCCAAAGAGATCCTGGTGGTGGATTCCTCAGTTAGAGCCGCCATCAGAAACCGCAACCTCGGCGAGATATATCAGATGATGGTGGAAGGCAAGAAACAAGGGATGTTCACTCTGGAACAAGACTTACTGGAGCTCACGCGAAAGAGAACAATCACTCCCAACACTGCAGTAAACTACTCTAACAATAAGAAAAGAATGATACAGCTAATGAACATGCTGTAGGTAAAGGAATAGGAATATGCAAAAACACCCCAGGCAAGTTTTCAGTATTGTGGAAGACGGTCATGGGCTCAGTCTGGCTCACGTATTTAGGGAGAACAACCAGCTCTATGTTGATATAGCAGAAAGCATCAAGCTGGATACTCCCGTTTACCTGGAAGATGATAGCAGCCCTGCTCCCGAAATACCAGCAGATGCCAAGGGATTGGAAGATGCGGAAAGCGTGGATCTGGACGATTACGAGGAAAGCCTCAAAGACGACTACCGCACAGATCCTTACCATTCGCTTCTCTCCCCTCACCAGCTAAAATGGGGCGTTATCGCTCTGAACGTTAATGATGATAACCTGGTGAGAGTGAGGGACATTAGCGTTAAAAAGAAAAACCTCCGCAGAATAGTTCGGGCAAACATAGACGAAGCTAATTTCCGCTCTGGCAGTTGGCAGAGCTCTCAGCTCAAGATCAGCTCCAAAGAAGAGCTCTGGATTCATCAGGGCAGAAATAAGCACCTGGAGCAGATCCTGGCATATCAGGCCAGAAACCGCACCAAGCTGTATTACCAGATTGCCGATGCCAACGACATCTATATGGCAGACTACTTTAAACAACTGATTCAGGGCTTGGAAAAGAGAATCATGCTGGTGTGCCTGGGACAGGAATATCGCAAGATACTGGTATTTGAGAACGGCGCCTGGCTGGATAGCTTGACGGTTCAACTCACCCAAACCGATCCAGAACCGGACGTGATATATTCCAAGCTATCTCTGGCTATAGACAGCTCTCCCTACAACAACCCAGATGCTCTGGTGCTTTGCGGCGATGTCATCACTGTAGAAACTCTGGATTATCTACGCAGCCAGTTTGATCCCATTGAAGTGAGTCTGCTGGGCTTTCCTCAGCTTGTGGTCACCAGCCACAAAGCCGAAACCTACGAGCCCATCCACCTCGCCAAACACGCCTTACCTATCGCACTGGCTGTCAAAGCCATAAACCCGGAGGCTGCCCACAACACCCGCAGCGACTTCCTGCCCACCTCCATTGTTGAGGGTCAGAAAGTCTTTAAGGTGGCATGGCATGGATTCATCCTGCTGATCCTGCTATTCGTTTTCACAACCTATTATACTACAGCTATGCTCAAATCCATCAGCGAATATAATCGCTCCAAGCAGGAAAACGGACGTCTGGAAATCCTCCTGGCTCAGAAACGAACCGATGCTGAAGAGATACAAGAAATCCGCAGCAGCTTGGATTTGCACCAACAAAACCTCGAAGCTATTAAAACCATTCTTGAGGGCAAGAACCCCTGGACCATGCTTTTGGAGGAGATCAACCGCACTCTTCGCAGCCACCCCACCAGTTGGATTCAAAACTTCACTCAGGATCAAGGACGGCTCACCATCACAGGCTCGACAACCAATCGCCGAAACGTTGTGGCCTTTGCCGAAATGCTCCCCGATGCTCAGATAAAACGAGTGGCTAATGTGAGAGTCCGGAATACGACTCTTTGGCAATTTGAGATCAATTCTGCCCTGCCGACCGTAAACTGGGCGGAAGAAATCGATAAAGAATTTGCTCGTCTCTGGTCCGAACGTGAGGCGTCTGGGATGGGCTCTGCAGAGCAAGGCGAAGCCGGTGCCACCCAAGCCACTTCTCTGGCTCTCTTCCCAGCTTCTGCTCTACTGACTGCCACTCCGGAACAACTGAGGCACAATAACGCCGAAGCCGAAGCATACAATGCCTTCATTACTGCCACAGAGTCCCGCAACCAGTGGCAGTACCGCGATAAAGGCCAATCTTTCATCACTCGAAATCGAAATAGCGCTCTGGTCCCCATCGTACGGTGGAGAATGGCATACAGGTTCTATGTGGACAAGCAGTATAGCTTTGCCACTCAGTACCTCACCCCTATGATGGGTAACAGGGATCAGTATTATCCTCACGCTCTCCTGCTGGCTGCCAGAATAGCCTATGCTCAAGGCAACAACCAGTATCGGGAGCTCTATCGCAAACTCAAGAGCGATTACGCTCTGCACCCACTTTCGTCCATCTTCAATCAAGACCTTAGGACCATAGGAGAGTAAAGCAATGCAAAATACTACGAGAAACTCGCTTGTTCTGGCAGTGCTGCTGATTATGGTTCTGGCACTGGGTCTTGCTGTTACCAAGCGCTTTGACGGCGGGAGTGAAGAGTATAAGAAGAAGAACCAACGCACTGAAGCGACCATCAAGCAATTGGAATACCAGCTCAGTAAGATCGATTCTCTCCGGGCTCAATACGACATTCAACAGCTTGTTGCCCAACAGAGTAAGCTGATTTTGGGGAAGGATTCACCCACCATCACCTACCAATACCTCCTCAAGCTCTTGCGCTGGATGGACAGACAGATGATCTTTGATTTTGCCATGTCCGAAGGCGGATCAGACCAAACCAACTGGCACGAATATGTGATCAGCGGAAGAGGTTTGTATCAGGATCTACTTCATCTAACTGCCAATCTGGAGCACCAGAAAACGATTGTAACGATCGAAGAGCTCACCATTGGTGCCGATGCGATTGCCGCCAGCGATACAGTGTCCTACTCCCTGGTGATTAGAACTCATTACAAGGAAGGAGGCATGGATCCGGATACTATTGAAGATAGTGTTATACCCAGGGTCTATGATTCCTTCACAGCCTTCAAAACCAGGATATACGACACAGCTCCGGCCCAGGAATTTGACCCCCGCCTACTGAATATTGACAATGCTCAACTAATCGGCATCTCTGCCAATAAAGTCTTTATCCGGGATGAAAACCGGGTGATCCGAATACTCTCCCTGAACGACCGTATTGCCGGAGGGTATCTGTATTCCATTGATCCAAACCAGGGCAAAGTGACCTTCAAAGTCGATACCTACGGCCTCTGGGAAAACCGCACTCTATTTATAAACCAGCCAAACTGAGGTAAGAATGAATAAATTAATCTGCTTAGCGTTAGTTTTATCCGCCCTGCTCCTTCCCCTATGGGCTCAGAACTCGGCAAATCTTGTATCGATCGATGCAGATACCCATATCAACGAAGCAATCCAAGTCCTGGATTATTATTGTCTGCGAGAGACCACCAAGCGCTTGCTAAACATGAGTACTTTCAGTGCCCCTATAGGTCTTCCCATCAACAATCTGCCCTGGAGAACCGCTCTGGAGCTGATCGCTTTGCGTCACAACCTGGTGATCACTGAAGCTCCAGGCCTAGTCGCCCTGAACAACCCCGCCCCTCCAGCCTCGGAGATGACGAGCCCCGCAGAAATTGCCCATACAGCCGAGACTCAAGCCCTGTTCAGCAACAAGCAGGTTAGAATCAAAGCTGTGGCCTTGGTTGCAGATCGCGGTTATATGCGCTCCTTGGGTATAGACTGGTCCACTCTTCTGAATGGCAAGGTCAATGTCGATGTCGATTTCCTCGGAGCCCAGAATGTCCCCGGAGGAGTGTTCGGTGTTACAGGCAGCGGTTCTACCAATGTGGGAGGCGCTCAGATGGAAGTCAGCACACTCCTCAGAACCATAGAAACCAACCAAAAAGGCACGATTATTGCCCAGCCGGTGGTTGTAGTCAATTCAGGCAGCAAAGGCTTCATTCAGGTCGGTCAGGACATCTCGGTCAAGACCGTGGACGACGCTGGCAACACCACCGATAAGTTCTTTGCAACTGGTATCATTATGGATGCCACTCCCACAGTGGTGGAAGTGAATGGACAGGAACTGATCCACCTGGTTCTGAGTATAGAACGCTCTTCTGGAACTCCTGGTGCAGTCAGCACAATTATCAACAAGAGTTTATCTTCCACCGAGCTTCTGCTCTATGATGGCGAAGAAACCGTTATCGCCGGCCTCTACGATACAGATGAGCTTCGTTCCCGCGGAGGCATCCCAATCCTGAAGGATCTGCCTTGGTGGGTTTTTGGTATTCGTTACCTTACCGGCTACACAAAGTATGAGCGTAAGGAACGTGAACTGATGATTCTGATCAAAGCAGAAATTGTGGAGAACGCACTCACCCGCCAGAGAAGAGCTGTTGAAGCTTCCCGGCAGAATATCGAGTCCAACTAGAGGAAAGCTCCGGCCTGATTCATGAGGATCACCAGCAGGCTACTGATACTGTTTATAGCAGTAAGCTTTGCCTTTCTGGCCTATTTCTACCTCTTTGTCCACTATAAAAACACCGAAACCAGTGTTTATCTGGATTATGACCAGGTTCAGCGCAAGCAGACCATAGACGCCATCTTCCGGCTCAAGAAATCTGCCGAATTCAACGTGCTGAGTGACTATCGTAGCCGCGAGGATTTGCTGCTCTATTGCCAAACCAAAGACGAGGCCTGGGCAGATGCCAACCTCAAGCCTATCATGGATTCTTACAATTTCTCCCTGGTGCAGATCTATGATTACAACAAGAAACTGATCTTTAGCGAACATAATGAAAGAATACCAGCTCTGGAAAAATACTTTCTGGAGCCTGAAATGCTGGACAGCCTCAAACTGGCCAGAAGCATGGACTATTCTCTACGCTTTGGCAGCAATCTGCTCTCCATCACAGCCGGCACTATTCACCGAACTGAAGACAGCCTTTCCACCAGTCCCTATGGATACATGCTGGTGGGTCAGATATGGGACAACCGCTTCTTTCAGGATATGGCCAAGACTCTGAACTACAACCTGAATATCACTATCACCAAACCCAGCCCTGAGACCAAGGTAAGCAACCGCTATGACGTCCGCATGATCTACCCAGTGAATGACTGGAAGGGAAACACCGTGCTCTGGCTGAATTTCTATGTGGTAAACAACGCCCTCAAGGAAGTGCAATCATTGGGAAAACAGGTGATCTTTGCCACCGGTGGTTTCATCCTGCTCTTCCTGCTGATCCAATTCATCCTGATCGAACAGTGGATCAGCATCCCGCTTTCCACAATTTCCAAGAGCCTGAAAGAAAACCGCCTGGACATCCTGCATAAGCTAAATGATACCAAGACGGAGTTCTCCGATGTAGCCCATTTGATAGAGCAGTTTTTTGAGCAACGTATCAACCTCCGCCGTGAGATCGAAACCAGGGAAAAGACCCAGATTAAGCTGCGGGAAATAGAGGAGCAAACCCTCACAATCTTCCTCACATCTCCCGAATCCATCATTCTCACAGATCTGGAAGGCAAGCTGGTCACCGCCAATCAGGAGACCTATGCTCTGCTCCAGATGCCCTATGAGCTCTACCAGGATCTTGCTATTGATTTAAAAGACCACGTGAGCCCTTCCAGCCTCGAAACCCTGGAAAAGATGATTCAAGACCTGCTGGAAGGTGAGCTGGTGCGAAACCGTGAAATCGAGATCTGCCGCCTGGATGGCGTCACCTTCCCCGCCCTGATCAGCGCATCAGTAGTCTATGATGCCGAGCAGCAGCCCAGCCGGCTCATCTTCATTGCCCGGGATCTCACAGAGATCAAAGCCCTGGAACAGCAGTTGCTTCAGGCTCAGAAGATGGAATCCCTCGGCACTCTGGCGGGTGGAATCGCTCACGATTTTAACAATATCATGACCATTATCGCCGGATATATTGCCATCTCCTCGGCAAAGCTGACCGGTTCCACCGATGCTCAGGACGATCTGGATGAAGCGCTAAAAGCTTGTATCAGAGCCAAAAACCTGATCTCCAAGATCCTCAGCTTCAGCCGCAGCACCGAGCAGGAAGTGCAATCCATCAGCCTGGCGGACGTGCTGGCGGAATCCCTGCCCATGATTCGCGCCTCCATCCCCACCATCATCTCCATCAATACAGAGATCAGCTCCTATCGGGATGTATTGGCAGATCCCACCGAGATTCAACAGATCCTGCTCAATCTCAGCACCAATTCCTTTCATGCCATGCAAAGAAAAGGCGGCATCCTGAGCTTTAAGATCAAAGAACTGAGCGGCTTTGAACTGATCGGGCTCGATCCCGCTGTTAAACTGAACCAGGATTATCTGCAACTCAGCGTGGAAGATACCGGTTGTGGCATCCCGCCAGACATGCTGCCCAGAATCTTTGACCCCTATTTCAGCACCAAATCCACTGGTGAAGGCACCGGACTGGGCTTGGCAATCGTGCATGGAATCGTGAAGAATGCCGGAGGCTTTATTAGTGTGCATAGCGAAGTGGAGGTTGGCACAGTCTTCAACCTGTATTTCCCCATCGTGGAAGCAGTTCGCCCTCCGAAGACCCAGCCCAAGATAGTAGATCCTCCCTTCAACCCGGCTCACATCCTCTTTGTCGATGATGAACAAGCGCTCACGGAGCTCTTCAGCGAAGCGCTCTGCTCCGAAGGATACACTGTGGAGATCACCAGCGATAGCGAAGTGGCACTGGAACTTTTTAGGGCAAATCCGGAGAAGTATAACCTGATTATTGCCGATGTCACCATGCCCCATTTGGATGGCATCAAGCTCGCAGGCCTGATCCGGGAAATCAATAATGTGCCCATAATCCTTTACTCCGGATACTCGGTTTACAACCTCAGAACAGAGATCCATGAGGTTGGCGTGAACCGGTTGCTCAGCAAACCCATCCTTCCCATGGATATGGTGACCAATGTCCGCGAAGTCATGGCTGAGATCAAGTTTACACGTGAGGTTCTGGAGACGCAGAGGTAAGTGAACTGAGCGTGACAAGTGGCGAGCAACAAGTACAGCAGGTGTGAGGAGCTGGGAGATCAAACCTGATGCGCACCTTGCTTTACGATATGTGCAACGGTCTTTTCACAACGTTCTGCCACTTTCTATGGTCTCACATTCTGCACGCATCTCAAACCCATCTCATACCCATGTGACACGCATGATTTTACATGGGTGTCACATGGGTGTCTCATGGGTGTCTCATGGGTGTCTCAGGGACAAGCGACAAGGGGTCGCTTCTACTATCTCTGCTTCTCTCTGCTTTCCTCTGTGTCCTCTGTGTTTTAAAAAATCTGCGAAAATCGGCGTGATCCGCGTGCTATTCTGATATCCGTATGAATCCGTTTACTCTGTGTCATCCGGTGCGCCACGAAGCGTTGTTTGGGAAGCTGGTGAGAATCCAGCACATTTAATTGTCCGTTCGAATGTAAGCGAAGAAGATGGCAGCAGCCGTAAGGCGAGAGTCAAAGCTCTTCTTAGCGGT